>NZ_JAOWDG010000026.1:0-88249 GCF_030334745.1 Citrobacter sp. Cb080
GGGAAGGTGCGAACAAGTTCCTGATATGAGATCATCATATTCATCCGGAGCGCATCCCAGAGGGACATCATGAGCCATCAACTCACCTTCGCCGATAGTGAATTCAGCACTAAGCGCCGTCAGACCCGAAAAGAGATTTTCCTCTCCCGCATGGAGCAGATTCTGCCATGGCAGAATATGACCGCTGTCATCGAGCCGTTTTATCCCAAGGCGGGCAATGGCCGACGGCCCTATCCGCTGGAGACCATGCTGCGTATTCACTGCATGCAGCATTGGTACAACCTGAGCGACGGTGCCATGGAAGATGCCCTGTACGAAATCGCCTCCATGCGCCTGTTTGCCCGATTATCCCTGGATAGCGCCCTGCCGGATCGCACCACCATCATGAATTTCCGCCACCTGCTCGAGCAGCATCAACTGGCCCGTCAATTGTTCAAGACCATCAATCGCTGGCTGGCCGAAGCAGGCGTCATGATGACCCAAGGCACTTTGGTGGATGCCACCATCATTGAGGCACCCAGCTCTACCAAGAACAAAGAGCAGCAACGCGATCCGGAGATGCATCAGACCAAGAAAGGCAATCAGTGGCACTTTGGCATGAAGGCCCACATTGGTGTCGATGCCAAGAGTGGCCTGACCCACAGCCTGGTCACCACCGCGGCCAACGAGCATGACCTCAATCAGCTGGGTAATCTGCTTCATGGAGAGGAGCAATTTGTCTCAGCCGATGCCGGCTACCAAGGAGCGCCACAGCGCGAGGAGCTGGCCGAGGTGGATGTGGACTGGCTGATCGCCGAGCGTCCCGGCAGGGTAAAAACCTTGAAGCAGCATCCGCGCAAGAACAAAACGGCCATCAACATCGAATACATGAAAGCCAGCATCCGTGCCAGGGTGGAGCACCCGTTTCGCATCATCAAGCGGCAGTTCGGCTTCGTGAAAGCCAGATACAAGGGGCTGCTGAAAAACGATAACCAACTGGCGATGTTATTCACCCTGGCCAACCTGTTTCGGGTGGACCAAATGATACGTCAGTGGGAGAGATCTCAGTAAAAACCGGAAATAACGCCAGAAATGGTGGAAAAAATAGCCTAAATAGGCTGATTCGATGTGTTTGCGGGAAAAAAATCGGCCCAGATCCGCGAAATTTTAATCAGCGAGTCAGCTTGGGAAGAAATGACCTGCTTATTCGCACCTTCCTTAGAGAAGGGATTACTATTGCATTCCATGTCAAATCATCAGCAACTTTCTTTTCCTGAAGCCAGTTTAATATATAGTACATCATACATAACAAGAATATAGCACAGCTAATAACCAGCATAATATTTAGCGGGAATTTTCCTGGGTCTTGATAGGGATTCTTGTTTGGTATCTTCCATTTACTCATTTGCTTGTCCCCGCCATTGGCAGTGTGGTTTTTATTGCACAACCGCATGCAGCCCTACACCCATCCACAACAACGCCTCTACCGTCCATTGTCCAGGTTGGTTCAAAATCAAGTATGGGAAAGGTCCCTTTATGCGCAACACAAAGAACAGTATCCCCCATTAAAGCGACAGGAATTCCCATAAACTTGCTACCAGAAGCTTTGTTCACATACCCACCGTTTTCCAGCGGGTCATTTAGCCTGATTACACCTTTCATATTATTTCCCCACATCCAGGTCACAGCGCATCCGGGTCCATCCCTTATAGCCCACCACCTCTGGTTCTTTGTCGGGCAGGTTTTGATAATTTGCCTTATAACCCTCCGTTAAATGGGCTAAAGCAGCTTTCATAAAAACGACCGTCCCCCAGGCCGCACCTGGAGATTCAGGTCTCATATGAGCGTCTACATACTTACCCTTGGATTTATGTTTACCTGGCCTGTAGAGATAATATGTGTCATCAAAGTATTTATAATCTATACCCGGCCCGCCGGGTTTTAGACGCGGATCGTCAAAAGGGTATGAACTCATATACAAATGATTCTGCGAAGTGGTAATAAATGCCTGATTATTAACCACCACCACTCTTTTGATTTCTTTTCCCTCCGGTCTGTCGACCATATTCCCCTCTGAATTTCTCTCTTGCCCCTGAAATGGGGACATATAAGATGCGACCTGCCATGTTTGCCCATAGTCTTTAGATATTTTATATGCCCCAGGTTCCCATTCAGGCACCAGAATATACTGTTCTGAAGGATGAATATATTCTCCCGTAAATACCATGTATATTGGGTTGCTATAAATTGACTTATGAATATTTCTTTTTATATCATGATAAACAACATATCCTTCACAATCATATCCGATCAGTTCCAGATAACGATTATCATCAAATCGATAAATAATCTGTGAGGGTGATTTTGTACAGGCAGAGACGGCGCATAGCGAGATTGCTCCGATTATTATTTTTAACATACTTCTCATTTTCATTATTTATCCTTAAACGTTAAGCGACTCAGGCATATCCCATTGCAGATTGGAAATCTCTGTATTATATATTTCATTATACTTGGCAGGTTTAACTGTAGTTGAATGATAGAACTCGTTAACCACACCAAATTTCCCCTTTGGCAAGATATCATCGGGTTTATTCATATAATCTTTTGTATCTGCTTTATTCAGGATACCCGTATCATAATAATCAACAGTCTTTTGCAGACCATTTTTCTTCATACGCCAGTCCCCACGGCGAAGTAGTTTTACCCAGAACTCACCATTTTCGTAATCAAATGCCCTGCATATCCCCACCGCCAGATCGAAGGCCATTGCTTTCGCTGGGGCATCTTTTGACATGACAATAGAGGAATGCTGGCTGTAACCAACAGGGTCTGAGTGCATCCATTCTTTTTTCAGTTCATCCGCCGTTTTTTCATAAATCAGCTGTACGGTTTTATTGTATCCCCCTCCAAGGACAACGCCTTTGGTATAACGCTTACCATATTTATTGCTGAACATTGTGAGTTCTGCTGGTGTTAATTCCCGACCTGGCTGTAAAAAATCGAAACCTGCGCCGCTGAGACTTTTAATATCTGTCTCAGTACGGGAAATAGTAGTGGCTTTTGCAGAAAATGAGATGACCTGATCGGGGGAATCAGGCTCTAACGAATATTTATACTTGCTCTCTACCCCCTGTAGTTGATGCTTAAAAGTAACGGGAAGTTGTTCACCATTAATCACAACATCGGAAAACGTATATTGTTTAGTAAAACCCGTATCCTGATTAAAACTTCCCTTTTTTAACGTCGGCATTTCAAAAGGCACGCTTTGGGGGCTACAACCTATATCGGGGCCATTTTCGCAGAAAACACGCTGGCGCAAATTCTCTATGCCACTCGCAATGTCGTGAGGTATGCCTCGCCAGCCAAAACCCTGCACGTTAAGTAATGAGACAACACTGTCATTGGGGCAAAAATAGTTATACACCTTGCCGAAGTTATTGCGGGTATAGAGCTTATTCTTGCGCCATTGAGAATGGGTTTTACTCAGACATGTTGCGCCTTCTATATCATCAATTTCCGCTCCGGTGTGGTATTCTCCTTTGCCATATTTATCGTTTGTCGCCATCAAATGACAGAAATTTTTAAACGTCTGCTGACGGGCGCGATCCGTCTGGTGATGTCCGGGGGTCGCACTCTCGGCAAACGTATTTTCAAGCGCATAGGGGGAGTGATTAAGAATAACGCAATCAACGGGGTCCGCCCCTGCCGATTTAACCAGCATATTGGCAAGCATGGTAATGATCGTTCCCTGGGAGTGCGCAACAATATTGATAGGATCGAATTGGGTTGCCGGTTCTCTTCGAATCATCAGGATTAAATCGGCCAGCCGCTGCGCGGCAAAAAACTGATAAATACGGTGAGGGTTATCATAAATAGGATGCGTAAAATCCCCACCATTCATATGAAATGAAGCAAATCCTGCAGCGCCATTCGTCAGGCCGCCGGAGCCCGGGCCTAACATATCCGGAATAGTGGTTGTCGCATTCGCAAAGGTGCCACCGCCTTTGGCATACACATCGTCGAGAACATTACCGAAATTATCATTCTGATATTTCAACGTGGTTTGAGGAATGTGTCCTAACTTTGTCAGCTTCGTGGCGTCATCTTCCTGGTAGGCATTGTAAGGCAGCTTTGCGGCGCTGCCTGATTTAGCCAGCTCATCACGATAACGCCGCTGGTCCTCGATATACGTTGCATGATCAACAGGTTTATATCCCCAGTAAAATGGGATCACCGGACTGCGCCCAGGCATTTTCACCTGCTGCTGTTCGCCATCGCCCATATCCATTTTGAACTGGTGCCATTCATGCGGATACATATCCGTACGGCCCATACGTTCATTCAGGCCGGCAATGATCCCCTGCTCCTGATTTTGATACGCCTCGCCCACATCGTTAACACCATGAACAAGGATCACAATACAGGGCATAGGGTTTTTAACCGCCACTTCGCAGACTGCCATTTTTCCGCCGGTGGATTTAGGCACGCCTTGTACCCCCGTCGCCACGACTTGCGGATTAAAGGGACTGTTACTCATTTGGCAAAATCTCCATTTTCATTTCATCCATTTCTGTCATATCCAGTAATGGCGTCATGCCTTCATCGTCGGTAACACCTTCAATGATTTCACCGGAGGCCTTAGTCAGTCTGAATTTTGTCTTTTTCAGAACATCGTCCGTATTCCCATAACCATGTAATTTAATGCGGCGGTGAAACTGGTCTTCCTGAAAAACGGGGGATTTATCTTTAACGGATTCCGGCCCACTCCAGTCAAGAGTGGTGCCTTTCAACTGCACTTTAGCGGGAGAGAATATTTTTACTGAGCCATCTTCATTTATTCGGATACCGCCACCCCCGCACAGCAACTGAATATTCTTTTTGGCGCTGATGGTCACATTGCCGTTCATACTTTGAATATGAAAATGCTGATCGGAAAGCAGGCCCATTTCACCACGCTGCGCCTGGACGGAAATATCATCTTTTGCGGCAATAATTTTGATCCCGATCGCTCTGCTGAAAAGCGATAAACCCTGTCCGACAGCCATGGAGAGTTTTTTAAAAACATTAAAACTGCCGTTATTGGCCGCATTCAGCGACAGATCTTTGTTTGCCGACAGCGCCATGGTTTCTGGTGTGAGCAGAGCCATACCTTGATCGGCATAGGCCACCAGCCCCGGCTGAGTGAGCTGTTCAAGTGCGGCGTTAAGCTGCTGCTGTTGCCCCATTTCGACGTTTAACGCTTGCGCCGTCAGGGCGCTCTGCTGAAGAGAGGTTGCCAGTACAAGCGCAGCCTGTAGCTGTTGAACAACTGCGTTCATGTCGAGCTGCTTGCCCTGGGCTTTTGGCTGCGCCTCTGTCGTCAGCAATATTCCCTTTGCGGCTCTCAACACCCCCCGCTCATCGGTGCGCAGTTCTGCGCCTTCACCGCGCGGCTTACCACCAGCATCAACAAGGTGGCCCATGTTCAGCTGGGTTTTAGCGTATTCGGTACTTAACTTGACGTGTTCCTGTCCGCGTCGGTCCTCCATCCGCAGCTTATTGTGGCCCGCAGTACGGATTACGTTGCGGGTATTGTTACGGCTGGTGACGAGGTCAGGCTTTGGAGCATGATGCAGCGCATGGGCAATGAAAGGCCTTTCCGGATCACCACCTTCAAACGCAATGGCAACTTCCGCCCCCTGAATGAGCGGGAAGTGATGACCATAAGTATCACCGGCATAAATCCGTGCCAGACGGACGGGCATACTTTCATAGCCTTGCTTATGTTGGTCGAGGTCAAAATCAAACTTCACCCAATAGCGCCCCTGCACATCGATATGGGCATATTTGTCATTGTCTATTCGGGAGGAAACAATTGCGGGAACCGTACCCACGATACGTGGTCGGGGTAGTGGCTGCGGCCGAAAGCAAACGCGCTCACTGTAAGGAATACCGATCAGTTGGGATTGAAGGGCGGCATCACGCCTCCCCGTCACCCGCATTGCCGTTACCACAAATCCTGAAGTAAACGCTTGCGGAATAGTACCGTCGATTTCAAGCACCATACCTGGCGCGATCGACGGGCTGGTGCTCACCCCGCTTAAAATAGATTGATTATTAAGAATAATTTCGTGATGCAGTTTGGCGTAGAACCAGCTGGATTCGCCCGGTTGTTCCTCTGCAAATTTCGATCCCGGCTGGTGGTGAATATCCGCATAACGATAATCCACTCCATACGTCGTCGATGTTTGTTCAGCCCCATCGGCATCAGCATTGAGTATTAGCGAGTTGGCAAGCCGGTAGTCAAAGTTCTTTGCTTTAACGGCTGCGGAGACAAGGTTGTGCTTTGATACCAGCTTATCGATCGCGTAATCATTTGCTGTCAGACCCGCATGAGATGCATGCATAATCTTTTGATCGAAGATGTACCGGCTTTGGGAATCACTAAAGATAAGCACCATAATGTGCGAAACCGCATGATGATTTTCAATCCTGAACCAGATCCCAACTTCTGACAGGATGCGGCTGACAAACGCTAAATCTGATTCCTCCCACTGTACGATCATTTCCCGGTCAGGATAGGTAGAAAGAAGCTTATCAAAGTCGATTTCATAATCAGCAAAAAAATGCTCTTTGAGGATCTGCGTTACCAGTTTCGGAACGTTAATATTCAGGTAAATAGCCGATCGCCTGCGTCGTGAGAGTAATGCAAGCTTATGCTCCAGCCTGATTTCGTACAGTGATTCATCCGCTGAAGTGCTAATAAGTGAACATGATGTAATAACCCCTTCTATTTGCCGCTCATTGATCCACATTGCAGAACCCTGAACATATTTACTCCATTTATTATTAGGGGCTCTAATTTGTAGCATAGCTTCAATATTAAGAAGAGATTCTGGAGGGATATCTTTACATTTTGAAGTGAATGTTATTTTATAACTATATGGTTTATTTAGACTTTCCTTTCCGTCAATTGATTCAACATCAAGTACACCTAAATTTACCGACCCTCTGATGGTTAATAAGTATTTATTTATACTATCATCTGAAATCATACCTTCAAGATTATAGAAGCCAGAACCTTTTTTCATTATCGCATCCCTTGCAGAAAGACAGTAATACATAAAGAATAAAGTTTAATCAGCATACCAACAAGACTACTAAGAAGGTTATTTTTTACTAAAAAAATATTTTAAAACTAAACAAATAGTTATTAGCAAAGTACGTAGTACACTTATGATATATAGACAATCGGTTAACTAACGACATTTTATATTCAATAGCAGCAGATTTTAATAAGATTATTTATATTATGTATTATTCATTTTTAATCGCGAGGCAACACGCCAGCGCTCACATCCCAATGACTGCAGAAAACTGAGATTCGACTAAAAAAACAAACATATTAAGATAATGATTTATAATAACATTTGTGAAAATGCTCTTTTTATTTATCATTTTATTGAATGAATCACATCACCACATAGAAAAACACAATAAAATATAACTATTCCCTATTCTGCTGTGAGGGAGAGGTAACCGGATTGTGTCCATTTTATCCATGGGAAAGCTTTTGATTTTCTCCCTCTTCTTTGAGAAGAGGGCCGCATAAAGGTCATCTTATCAGCCACAGGAGAATCAATGAAACGCTCAGCAATAAACGAAATCCTTGGCCACACGCGCCAGTTTTTCTCTCAGCACGACGTGCATCTCCCCCCTTTCGCCAGTTTCACGCCGACCCAATGGCGCAAGCTTGATCCCGCCGCCTGGAGAGAAGTTTTCGACCTTAAGCTCGGTTGGGATGTCACCGCGTTTGGCGGCAACAATTTCGCCGCGCAAGGGTTAACGCTGTTTACCCTGCGTAATGGCTCGCCGAAAGGAATGCCTTACGAGAAATGCTACGCCGAGAAAATCATGCATGTTCGCGATGCGCAGGTCACGCCGATGCATTTTCACTGGCGTAAACGCGAAGACATTATCAATCGCGGCGGCGGTAATTTAATTGTGGAACTGTGGAATGCGGGGATCCGAGAACAAACGGAGGACAGCGACGTGAGCGTGGTGATTGACGGCTGTCGGCAAACCCATGCGGCAGGCAGTCAACTGCGCCTGACGCCGGGTGAAAGCATCTGCCTGCCACCGGGCCTGTATCACAGCTTCTGGGCGGAAGAAGGTTTTGGCGACGTGCTGGTCGGCGAGGTTTCTTCTGTTAATGACGACGACCACGATAACCACTTTCTGCAACCGATCGCCCGCTATAACGACATTGAAGAAGACGAACCGGCGCAGCTGGTGCTGTGTAATGAGTATCGCCTGTTCCGCTAACCAAGGAGCGCATTATGCCGTTGATATCTCTCGCCGATGGCCTTGCCCATGCCCGCGAGCACCGCTATGCCTTAGGGGCGTTTAACGTTCTGGACTCACACTTCCTGCGCGCGCTGTTTGCCGCGGCAAAGCAGGAACGTTCGCCGTTTATCATCAACATCGCCGAGGTGCATTTTAAATATATCTCGTTGGATTCTCTGGTCGAAGCGGTCAAGTACGAAGCCGCGCGGCATGACATTCCGGTAGTGCTGAACCTTGACCACGGCCTGCACTTTGAGTCGGTGGTTCGGGCACTGCGCTTAGGTTTCAGTTCAGTGATGTTTGATGGCTCCACGCTGGAGTATGAAGAAAATATTCGTCAAACCCGCGAAGTGGTGAAGATGTGTCACGCCGTCGGTGTATCGGTGGAAGCCGAACTGGGCGCGGTGGGAGGCGATGAGGGCGGCGCGTTGTATGGTCATGCCGACGAGTCGTTATTTACCGACCCGATGATGGCGCGTGATTTCGTCGACAGAACCGGGATTGACGCGCTGGCGGTCGCCATTGGTAATGCACACGGCAAATATAAAGGCGAACCGGTGCTCGACTTTCCGCGTCTGGACGCCCTTCGCCAGCAGGCGGCGATCCCGCTGGTACTGCACGGCGGTTCCGGCATCAGCAACGACGATTTCAAGCGCGCAATTGAACTCGGCATTCACAAAATTAATTTCTATACCGGCATGTCGCAGGCGGCGCTGTCGGCAGTAGAGACAAGAATAGTGAATCGTCAGCCCCTGTACGACGAATTTGCCGAACTGCTGCTCGCCATTGAAGAGGCCATTACCGATACCGTTTCAGAACAGATGCGTATTTTTGGCAGCGCGGGACGGGTCTGATGGAACGCAGAGGCGTTATCGCCGCAGGCAACATGCTGGTCGATCATGTGCATCAAATTGTGCAGTGGCCGGAACGCGGCTGGCTGGCGGAAATCATCCGTAGCGAACGCGCGACGGGCGGTGCGCCGCTGAACGTACTGCTGACGCTGGCGAAAATGCACACCGGACTGCCGCTGCAGGCGGTGGGGTTAATCGGTCAGGATAGCGACGGCGACTACATCATGGCGATGCTGGAGCAGTATCATGTTAATCGCCAACATGTGCAGCGCACGACTTTCGCCCCCACGTCGATGTCACAGGTGATGACCGATCCCAGCGGTCAGCGCACCTTTTTCCACTCGCCCGGCGCCAACCGGCTGCTGGATCTGCCCGCTTTTGAGCAACTGGATACCTCGATGAAAATCTTCCATCTTGGCTATCTGCTGCTGCTCGACAGTCTGGACATGCCGGATGAGGAGTACGGCACGCGTAGCGCACGGCTGCTGGCGCAAATGCGCGACAACGGCTTTGAAACATCACTGGATCTGGTTTCACGCAAGGGCGACCCGCGCTATCAGCCGCTGGTGATGCCAGCTCTGCGCCATCTCGACTATCTGGTAATTAACGAGCTGGAAGCCGGGGAATTCAGCGGGCTGGAGATCCGCCTGCCCAACGGGGAGTTGCATATTGCGCACATCGCCACCGCTGCGCGCGAACTGTTGAATGCGGGCGTTCGCCAGCGGGTGGTTATCCACTGTCCGGAAGGCGCCTGGGGTGAAGCGCCGGATCTGCCGGGCGTCTGGATCCCGTCACAGTACCTGGCGCCGGAGGAGATCGTTGGCAGCGTCGGGGCGGGAGATGCGTTTTGCGCCGGATTTTTGTATGGCTGTCATGAACGCTGGTCGCTGACGGACAGCGTCAGGCTGGCACACGCCTGCGCACGGGCCAGTTTGCTGTGCGCCAACGCGATAGACGGCGCGAAAACGTTGGCAGAGCTAAAAGCCGATATAGCGTCCTTGTAAGCCGGATAAGACGTTTACGCCGCCTTATCATGATGCTGAACGTCGGCGGCAAACACATAGCCCAGCCCGCGCAGGGTTTTGATCAGCATCGGCTGATGCGGGTTGTTCTCTATTTTTCGCCGTAACCGCATGATTAGCACGTCAATGGTGCGGTCAAACACCTCAACGCTGTCGCTGCGCGTCAGTTCCAGCAGTTGTTCTCGGCTAAGTACCCGGCGGGCGTTTTGGGCCAGCGCCAGCAGCAGGCTGTATTCCCCCTGCGTCAACTCCACCTTCAGTTGCTGAGGATTATGTAACTGGCAACCGGCGGTATCGAGATGCCAACCGTTAAAAGAAAGGCCCGTGGTTTGCGGGCTGCCGCTTTCTGCCGTTAACACGCCGACGCGTCTGAGTACCGCCTTTACCCGCGCCACCAGCACCCGCGCATTGAACGGTTTACCGATGTAGTCGTCAGCGCCCATTTCCAACCCGACAACCACATCCGACTCGCTGCCAAGCCCGGTCAGCATCACCACCGGTAATCCGGGTCTCATCTTTTGCACCTGCTGCAGCACCATCAGACCGTTAATATCAGGCAACATCATGTCCAGCAATACCAGAGCGATTTCCGGCTGAGTCTCAATGCAGCGCAGCGCCTCCTGCCCGGTGTGACATGCGGTCACTGCAAAGACGTGTTCGCTCAGCACATCCTGTAAAAGCGTGCAGACAGCGATGTCATCATCCACAACCAGTATGGCTGGCTTCATTGTTTTTCCCCATTTCTGGCCAACTTAAATGAGTGTGATTGATTCTGCACAGAGTGACAGCGATAAGGCACAAGGATGTGTGGGAAACATAACCTCGGTCACACTGCCGGGCCGTCACGTATTGGAGATTCGTCACGTCAAATATGACGACAGCCTGTTTTTCGTCAGGGTTTTGCGCAAAATTCGCCCGTAATATCGACTAATGCCCCTGATAAAAACATGGCATAAAAGATGCATAACTCAAGCGACAAGCGCGTATGCGTGATTTGATTAACTGGAGCGAGACCGATGAAAAAAGTCGTCACGGTTTGCCCATATTGCGCATCAGGTTGCAAAATCAACCTGGTGGTCGATAACGGCAAAATCGTCCGGGCTGAAGCGGCGCAGGGGAAAACCAACCAGGGTACCTTGTGTCTGAAGGGCTACTATGGCTGGGATTTTATCAATGATACCCAGATCCTGACCCCTCGTCTGAAAACCCCAATGATCCGTCGCCAGCGTGGCGGCAAACTGGAATCCGTTTCCTGGGATGAAGCGCTTGATTACGTCGCCACTCGTCTGAGCGCCATCAAAGCGAAGTATGGCCCGGACGCTATTCAGACGACCGGTTCATCTCGCGGTACGGGTAACGAAACCAACTATGTAATGCAAAAATTCGCGCGCGCCGTTATTGGTACCAATAACGTTGACTGCTGCGCTCGCGTCTGACACGGCCCTTCGGTTGCAGGTCTGCACCAATCGGTCGGTAACGGCGCAATGAGTAATGCTATCAATGAAATTGATAACACAGATTTAGTGTTCATCTTCGGGTACAACCCGGCGGATTCCCACCCGATCGTGGCGAATCACGTGATTAACGCTAAACGTAACGGGGCGAAAATTATCGTCTGCGATCCGCGCAAAATTGAAACCGCGCGTATTGCCGATATGCACATCGCGTTGAAAAACGGCTCGAATATCGCGCTGCTCAACGCCATGGGTCATGTCATCATCGAAGAAAAACTGTACGACCAGGCGTTCGTCGCCTCCCGTACCGAAGGATTCGAAGAGTACAGCAAGATTGTCGAAGGCTACACGCCGGAGTCCGTCGAAGATGTCACTGGCGTTAGCGCACAGGATATTCGTCAGGCTGCTCGTATGTACGCCACGGCAAAAAGCGCGGCCATCCTGTGGGGCATGGGTGTTACCCAGTTCTATCAGGGTGTGGAAACCGTGCGTTCACTGACCAGCCTCGCAATGCTGACCGGCAACCTCGGTAAGCCAAGCGTGGGCGTTAACCCGGTTCGTGGCCAGAACAACGTTCAGGGCGCATGCGACATGGGCGCGCTACCGGATACTTATCCGGGCTATCAGTATGTGAAAGATCCGGCTAACCGCGAGAAGTTCGCTAAAGCCTGGGGCGTGGAAAGTCTGCCTGCGCATACCGGCTATCGCATCAGTGAACTGCCGCACCGTGCTGCGCATGGCGAAGTCCGCGCGGCGTACATTATGGGTGAAGATCCATTACAGACCGATGCTGAACTCTCCGCAGTGCGCAAAGGCTTTGAGGATCTGGAACTGGTCATCGTGCAGGATATCTTCATGACCAAAACTGCCGCTGCCGCAGACGTTATTTTACCGTCTACGTCATGGGGCGAACATGAAGGCGTCTTCTCCGCGGCTGACCGTGGCTTCCAGCGCTTCTTTAAAGCCGTTGAACCGAAGTGGGATCTGAAAACGGACTGGCAGATTATCAGTGAAATCGCCACCCGTATGGGCTACCCGATGCACTACAACAACACCCAGGAAATCTGGGATGAGTTGCGTCATCTGTGCCCGGATTTCTACGGTGCCACTTACGAGAAAATGGGCGAACTGGGTTATATCCAGTGGCCTTGCCGCGACACCTCAGAAGCCGACCAGGGTACGTCTTATCTCTTCAAAGAGAAGTTCGATACCCCGAACGGTCTGGCGCAGTTCTTTACCTGCGACTGGGTAGCGCCAATCGACAAACTCACTGAGGAGTACCCGATGGTGCTGTCCACGGTGCGTGAAGTCGGCCACTACTCTTGCCGTTCGATGACCGGTAACTGTGCGGCGCTGGCCGCGCTGGCGGATGAACCGGGCTATGCCCAGATCAACACCACCGACGCAGCACGCCTGGGCATCCTGGATGAAGAGCTGGTGTGGGTTAACTCGCGTAAAGGCCGGGTCATTACCCGTGCAGCAGTCAGCGATCGTCCAAACAAAGGCGCGATTTACATGACCTACCAGTGGTGGATTGGCGCATGTAATGAGCTGGTAACCGAGAACTTAAGCCCGATTACCAAAACGCCGGAGTACAAGTACTGTGCCGTTAACGTTGAACGCATTGCCGATCAGCGCGCTGCCGAGCAGTATGTCATTGATGAGTACACCAAGCTGAAAGCCAGCCTGCGCGAAAGCGCGATGGGTTAGTCCGTTTACGTAACTGTTCTGCAACAGCCTCCGCCCGGAGGCTGTTTTTTATCCATACGATCTCTTTATACTGTTCATTCCGTACCCTAAATAAAACTCAAAATGAAACAACTCATTGCATTGATGTTCTTTATGACATTCTTTGCCCATGCCAGTGATACTGAGCCAGGAAGCCAGTACTTGCAGGCCGCTGAGGCAGGGGATCGTCGCGCACAGTACTTTCTTGCCGATACCTGGTTCAGTTCGGGCGATTTGAGCAAAGCCGAGTATTGGGCGCAAAAAGCCGCCGACAACGGCGATGCCGACGCCTGCGCGCTACTGGCGCAAATCAAAATTACGAATCCGGTCAGTCTGGATTACCCCCAGGCTAAAACGCTGGCGGAAAAAGCAGCCAAAGCGGGCAGTAAAGCGGGAGAACTTACCCTGGCGCGGATTCTGGTCAACACCCAGGCTGGACGTACCGATTACCCTAAAGCCATTACCTTGCTGCAAAACGCCTCCGAAGACCTGGAAAATGACTCCGCCGTCGACGCGCAAATGCTGCTCGGCCTGATTTACGCCAACGGTGTGGGCATACCCGCTGATGATGAGAAAGCGACATGGTATTTCAAACGAAGCTCAGCCATTTCCCGCACCGGTTATTCCGAATACTGGGCAGGGATGATGTTCTTAAACGGTGAACAGGGTTTTATCGTGAAGAATAAACAGAAGGCGCTGCACTGGCTGAATCTGAGCTGTATGGAAGGATTCGATACCGGCTGCGAAGAGTTTGATAAGTTAACAAACGGGTAATGATTTGCATTGCCGGATGGCGCTACGCTTATCCGGCAAGCTGTCATGAATTACTGATTAGCGGTCTTATCAAATCTACCCAGCACGTCGCGCTCATAGGCCAGCGCTTTCTTGCGGTCAAATTTGTGTTCCCACTTGGCGATAACCAGTACCGCCAGCGCATTACCCACCACGTTCAGCGCGGTACGCGCCATGTCGAGGATACGGTCAACACCGGCGATAAACGCCAGGCCTTCCAGTGGGATCCCCACGCTGCCCAGCGTAGCCAGCAGCACCACGAATGATACGCCCGGCACACCCGCAATCCCTTTTGAGGTCACCATCAGCGTCAGCACCAGCACGATTTCCTGCCACAGCGACAGGTCGATACCGTACAGCTGCGCGATAAAGATAGCGGCGATACTCTGGTACAGAGTTGAACCATCAAGGTTGAATGAGTAGCCGGTCGGCACCACAAAGCTGGTGATTGAAGCTGGCGCGCCATAGGCTTCCATCTTCTCAATAATACGCGGCAGTACGCTCTCGGAGCTGGCGGTAGAGTAAGCCAGAATCAGCTCGTCTTTCAGAATGCGGATCAGGATCCAGATGCTCAGACCGCAGATGCGCGCCACGATCCCCAGCACCACCAGCGCGAAGAACAGAATGGCGAAATGCACCAACAGCACCAGCTTCGCCAGCGGCCACAAGGAGGCAAAACCGAAGTTCGCGACGGTAACGGCAATCAGCGCGAAAACACCGACTGGCGCGTAGCGCATAACCATGTGAGTGACTTTAAACATGGTTTCGGAAATAGAGCGGAATACGGTAACCAACGGCTCGCGGTGAGTTGCCGGCAGGGAAGACAGACCTAAACCGAACAGCACCGAGAAGAAGATAATCGGCAGCATATCGCCTTTTGCCATCGATGCGACGATGTTGGTTGGCACCAGTGACAAAATTGTCCCCATCAGGCCATGCGCGTGGCTCTGTACTTCTGCGGTCGTGCTTTGATATTTCGAAATATCTACGGTCGCCAGTTGCGACATATCCACTCCGGTGCCTGGCTGGAACACATTCGCCAGCGTGATACCCAGGATAATCGCCACGGTGGTGATCACTTCGAAATAGATAATAGTTTTGGCGCCAATACGGCCCAGCTGTTTTGCATCACCGACCCCGGCGATACCGACAACCAGCGTAGAGATGACAATGGGCACCACGATCATTTTGATCAGATGGATAAAGATATCGCCCGCCGGTGACAGCAGGTTTACAACCAGCCATTCACGGCTGTCACTATGGTAATGCAGGTAACTCCCCAGCAGAATGCCCAGCACCATAGCGATCAGAATCTGCCATGCCAGGCTGACTTTCAAATTTTTCATAACAACGGACTTCCTCGATGGAGCGCTATTCCACATGCGGTGTGTGGTAATAGTACATACTGAAAGGGTATGAATTGTGTTGCGTTCGTTTATGGAGTTTTTTAACGCTTATTATCATTATCATTTGCGTACTGTCTCGCGCAACCCTCCAGGAACAGAGCCTTCGGCTGAATTTATGCATAAAAATGCAATTTTATCGGGGTATTGATGAATAACTTTTTGTTATAAAAGAATTTTAATATGTTCAAAAATGAAGAAGTCATGGCGTGAGTTTTTTTTGCTCATTTGTTCGTTCGCCTGTTTTTTAAACAGGCCAAATGATACAAATCACAAAAGAAACAAATTTATTTTTGCCGATTCTGCAACAACTTCGCCATATTAATAGAGTCAATGAGCTGTGCCCGGTTCACCCTCGGCGAGTTTAAATCCATAACTTTTTGCCACACTGAAATGGCCTGGGCGTAGTCTGCCTGCATAAACGCATCTGAGGCTAACAGCATCAGCGCAGTGACCTCTGTCGGGTCCAGCGCCAGAGCCTTATCAATCATCTCGCGAGTGGGCGGTGTCATATGCTGCCCGGCCTGGTAATACAATACCGTTGCCAGCGCTGAATAGATCTCAGCATTTTCACCCCCTACACGCAGCGCCTGCTCGTAGGCCAGCAGCGCATTATGATACGCGTTTTGCCAAAGATAGTACTCACCAAGTTGCGCCCATTTCACACCGTCCTGTGGATTAGCACGAATTTGCGATTGCAGCAAAAGCAGCTGTTTTTCCTGAACATTTTCATCGGTGAACGCATGTAATGGGTCCGCCAGCCGCGTCTGTTCCTGACGCACCGCCTGCCATTTTGGCGTCAACAGATAACCTCCGATGCAGGCCACAACCATCAGCACCGTCGCAGCGGTCAGCCACTTCACGGGGAGTGGGCGTAACGGCGCAGGGGAATGGTTGGACTGGCTCATTGCACATCCTCCTCTACGCGCTGACGCCTTCTCACCCGCCAGACCACCACGCCCACCAGCAATAACAGCAGGCACGGCAACGCCCACAGCAGCAGCGTTTGCTCATTCAACGGCGGGTTGTAGCGCACAAAATCACCGTAGCGATCGGTCATCCACGTCGTTATCTCGGCTTCACTTTTCCCTTCCGCCACCATGCTATAAACCTGGTGGCGCATACTGACTGCTACCGGCGCATTGGATTCCAGCAAGTTTTGGTTTTGACACTGTGGACAGCGCAGTTGACTGGCAATAGACAACGCTTTTTCCTGTTGTTGCGGGTTGGCAAAAGTCCATGTGTCCACAACCTGGGCATGTGTCGCGAAGGCGATGAAAAACAAAATGATAGCTAAGAGTAAACATGTTCTGCCGGATGGCGCTGCGCTTATCCGACCTACCGTTTTCACACCCCGTTCGCCGCCATCCGGCAACGCGTTGATTAGTTTATGCATCGCGCTTTCTCCCTCGCCATCCGCTCAGCAGCGCACCACAGACCATTAACAGTCCCCCGCCCCAAATCCAGCGCACGCCGGTCTGTACGTACAAGCGCATGGCATAACGGTCCGGTCCGGTTTTTTCGCCGATTACCGCATACCAGTCATGCATCAGATTCCAGCGGATCCCCGGCTCCATCATCTGTTGACGGCGCGCGGCATAGAAGCGTCTTTCAGGCTGCAGGCTGCCAATGCGTTTCTCATTCTGCCACAGCGTGATCTGCGCTTTTTCACTGGTGTAGTTACCTTTTGCTTCCAGGTCGAGACGCTCAAAACGAAAAATATAGCCCGCCAGTTCCACCTGCTGCCCGGGGCTCAGATTCAGGCTTATCTCCTGACGACTACCGCTGGAAAAGACGATCCCAGCCGCAAACACCAGCACCCCGGCATGCGCCAGCAGTGCCGGAAGCTGGCAACGCACAGGCACTTTGCGGCTTCTGATCGTCGCCAGCACGATAACCAGCAGCATCAGCAGGCCAAAGGGCAGCGTAGCACGGTTAAAGTACGGTGCGCCCACGGAGAGCCGCCCCCAGCCGAACAACCCGTAAATCATCGGGTAAAGGGTGCCAATCAGCACAATCAGCAGCACCGCGCAAAAAAGTAATAGCGCGACCAGAATCAGCATCTCGCGCGACCAGCCGCCAAAACGCGCATTCTGGCGGACTTGCTGTCCCCGCCAGGCGTACAGCCCGAGCGATGCCAGGCTCAATACGGTAAACAGCGCGAACAGCGGCGTGGCGCGGACGTTATCCAGCGCAAAAGCGTGCACGGAAACGAGAATGCCGGAACGCACAATCAGCGTCCCCAGCAGCGATAAAATCAGCGTGACGATCGCCAGCAGCAGCGACCAGTGGCGGAAGATCCCACGTTGGCGAGTGATGAACAGACTATGCAGCAGCGCACTGGCGGAAAGCCAGGGTAATAAGGAGGCATTTTCTACCGGGTCCCAGAACCACCAGCCGCCCCAGCCCAGCTCGCAGTAGGCCCACCAGGAGCCGAGGATAATCCCCAGCGTCAGCGCACACCAGCCAGGCAGCGCCCAGCGCCAGCACACCCCGGCGCTCTGCGCATTAAAGTCACCGCGCAGCAGCGAGGCCAGCGCCACGCCTGCCGCCACCATCAAGCCACCGTAACCCAGGTACAGCAGCGGCGGATGGAGGATTAACCCGAGATGTTGCAGCATCGGGTTAAGGTCGCGCCCTTCAATGGCTGGCGGGAAGATACGCACGAACGGATCGGACCATACCACCACAAACAGCAGCAGCAGGGCCGTTATCAGTGCGAGGACGCTGAGCGTTAACGGAAACAGCAGGTCGGAATCACGCCGATAGCGCAAGGCAAACAGCGCGCTCCAGCCGGAAAGAAACAGCACCCACAGCAGCAGCGATCCTTCATGCCCGCCCCACACCGCCGCCAGTTTTAATCCCCACGGCAGCAGGCTGTAGCTATGCTGAGCAACGTAGACCACCGAAAAATCGCTGGTCAGAAAGCAGAATATCAGAATGGCAAAGGCCAGCAGCAGCAGCGAAAATTGCGTCCACATGCCCACGCTTGCCAGGCGCATTACGCCTTGCCAGCGCTGGCGGACACCCACCAACACGGCAAGCGGGGTCAACACGTTGACCCCGAGGCTTAACAACAGTGCCAGAAAACCGGCTTCAGGAAGGAGAACGTCCAGATATCACCTTACGCAACGGTTAGCTGACCCGCATAGAGAATAAAAAAGCGCAGCAGCAGTACGCCGGTCAAGCTGGCGCCGCACACTGCCAGCACGCCATGAAACGTCGAACTGCGGTTGGCCCAAGGTTTTAGCAGCATCGGCAGTATCAGCCCAAGCCCGGCCACGCCCAGCCAGAACCACCAGGTCCAGAATCCGCCGCCCAGTGCCGCCGCCAGCGCGCGCATTTTGCCGTCATCGCCCAGCGCCAGACCGACGAAAAACGCCGCCAGCAGGAAGATCTCCAGCCATACCACCGGGACTTCCATGCGATGCACAAAGTGCGCTTCGGTACTGTGCGGATTGCTACGATGACGTAACGCCATGGCGATCAGCGCCACCGCCGCGCCGGAGGAGATCCCGGAGAACAGGAACAGCACCGGCAGGATCGGGTTATTCAGGAACGGGTAGGATTTCAGCGCCGACAGCAGAAAACCGGTGTACGCCCCGAGCAGGACCGCCAGCACCAGCATTAACGTCTCCAGCGCGCGATGAAACGGCGCAATCAACGTCAGCATTTTCTGTACGATCCCTAATCGCGGCAGCCAGCGCTGTTGCAGAGCAATTACCTCTTTTTCAAAGATTTTTGCCAGCCACAGCACCAGCACCACCATGTACAACTGGAACAACATGACTCCCATCGACATCACCGAAGTGAAGCTGTAGTGGAACATCAGTTTCCAGAAGGTCCATGGACGCGTCAGGTGGAACACCAGAATCAGCAGACCGAAGATAATCGCCCCCGGCCCTAACACCAGCGTAGTGCGTAGCAGCGTGCTGTCAGAACCGCCCGCCTCCGGATGGAGACGACGCAGCAGAATCGCCAGCGTGACCAGTCCGGCGGAGATGCCAATCAGGAACAGATAAATGGCAATGGGCCAGTCCCACACCAGTGATTCAAAATGAAATGCAGAAGCGGATGTCATTGGCTCACCTCCCCAAATTTAAAGGGAACGCGGTAGACCTTCGGTTTTGTGCCCAACGCCAGCTTGTAACGGTAGGTGGTTTTCTGCAGCAACAAGCGGGAGATATCGCTGTTGGGATCGTCCAGATTACCAAACGTCAGAGCCTTCGTCGGACATGACTCAACGCAGGCGGGCTGCTTGCCCGCTTTCAGATTGGTTTTCCGACAGAAATCGCATTTATCCGCCGTTTTGCTAACCGGATGGATAAAGCGCACGCGATAAGGACACGCGGCGATACAGTACTGGCAGCCAACGCAAAGGTCCGGGTTCACATCCACAATACCGCTGGCGGCATCGCGATACGATGCCCCCGTCGGGCAGACGTCAACGCAGGGGGCATGGTCGCAATGCTGGCACGAATGACGGAAAAAGCGATACTTCACATCAGGAAACGTCCCCTGCGGCTCGCTGCGAATAATCGTCAGACGCGATACCCCTTCCGGCACGTTGTTTACTTCCCGACAAGCATCCATGCAAGCCGTACAGCCAGGTGAAGAACACCTCCTTCGCACCAGGCAACGTGTCGATTAAATGGTACGAAGACGGCACCCTGAACCTGGCCGCAAACTGCCTTGACCGCCATTTACAGGCAAATGGCGATCGCACCGCCATCATCTGGGAAGGCGATGACGCCACCCAAAGCAAAAACATTACTTATCGCGAACTGCATCGCGATGTTTGCCGTTTCGCCAATACGCTACTGGATTTAGGCATTAAAAAAGGCGACGTGGTGGCCATTTATATGCCGATGGTGCCGGAAGCGGCGGTTGCTATGCTGGCTTGCGCCCGCATTGGCGCGGTGCATTCGGTCATCTTCGGTGGTTTTTCACCAGAGGCGGTCGCCGGACGTATCATCGACTCCAATTCACGTCTGGTGATCACCGCCGACGAAGGCGTGCGCGCCGGCCGCGCCATCCCGCTGAAAAAGAACGTCGATGATGCGCTGAAAAACCCGAACGTGAAAACCGTGGAACATGTGGTCGTCCTCAAACGTACCGGTGGAAAAACGGAATGGCAGGAAGGCCGTGACCTGTGGTGGTCCGATCTTATCGAGAAAGCCAGCCCAGAACATCAGCCAGAAGAAATGAACGCGGAAGATCCGCTGTTTATCCTCTATACCTCCGGTTCAACCGGCAAGCCAAAAGGCGTACTGCATACCACCGGCGGATATCTGGTCTATGCCGCAACCACCTTTAAGTACGTGTTTGACTACCATCAGGGCGATATTTATTGGTGTACCGCTGACGTGGGTTGGGTAACCGGGCACAGCTACCTGCTGTATGGTCCGCTGGCCTGCGGCGCAACCACGCTGATGTTCGAAGGCGTGCCAAACTGGCCAACCCCGGCGCGTATGTCGCAGGTTGTGGACAAGCACCAGGTCAATATTCTGTATACCGCGCCGACCGCCATCCGCGCCCTGATGGCAGAAGGTGATAAAGCGATTGAAGGCACTGACCGCTCCTCGCTGCGTATCCTGGGTTCCGTTGGCGAGCCGATTAACCCGGAAGCATGGGAGTGGTACTGGAAGAAGATCGGCAACGAAAAATGCCCGGTCGTCGATACCTGGTGGCAGACCGAAACCGGTGGATTCATGATCACCCCGCTGCCGGGCGCCACCGAGCTGAAAGCGGGTTCCGCAACCCGTCCGTTCTTTGGCGTACAGCCTGCGATTGTCGATAACGAGGGTAATCCGCTGGAAGGCGCGACCGAAGGCAACCTGGTGATTACCGACTCGTGGCCGGGCCAGGCGAGAACGCTGTTTGGCGATCACGAACGCTTTGAGCAGACCTACTTTTCTACCTTCAAGAATATGTACTTCAGCGGCGACGGCGCGCGTCGTGACGAAGATGGCTATTACTGGATCACCGGTCGTGTGGACGATGTGCTGAACGTCTCTGGCCACCGTCTGGGAACGGCAGAAATCGAATCGGCGCTGGTGTCACATCCGAAGATTGCCGAGGCCGCGGTGGTGGGTATTCCGCATAATATTAAAGGCCAGGCGATCTACGCCTACGTCACGCTGAATCACGGCGAAGAGCCGTCACCGGAGCTGTACGCCGAGGTGCGCAACTGGGTACGTAAAGAAATTGGTCCGCTGGCAACGCCAGACGTGCTGCACTGGACCGACTCACTGCCGAAAACCCGCTCCGGCAAAATCATGCGCCGTATTCTGCGTAAAATCGCGGCGGGCGATACCAGCAATCTGGGCGATACCTCGACCCTCGCCGATCCTGGCGTGGTAGAGAAACTGCTCGAAGAGAAGCAGGCCATCGCGATGCCATCATAACCATAACCGTGAAATGCCCGATGGTGTACGGCTTATCGGGCCTACAAATCCTACCCCTACCCCTCCCCTGACCGGGAGGGAAAATATAATAACCCACCCCAAAGGATTTCGCGTTGCAGGAAGGCGGCAAGCGAGCGCATCCCCAGGAGCATAGTTCACTATGTGACTGAGGTGGGCGAGTGCGGCCAACACACTTGCAACGTGAAAGACGAAGGGGGCCTCTGGAGAACTCTGTGATGAATGACTCTATTTATCAGCGGATAGAAGACAGTGCGCGTTTCAGGGAGTTAGTTGAAAAAAGGCAACGGTTTGCCACCATTCTGTCCATCATCATGCTGGCAGTTTACATCAGCTTTATTTTACTGATTGCCTTTGCGCCTGGCTGGCTGGGTACGCCGCTACACGCGGGAACCAGCGTCACCCGGGGTATTCCGATTGGGGTCGGTGTGATCCTCATCTCCTTCATCCTGACCGGGATCTATATCTGGCGGGCAAACGGTGAATTCGACCGCCTGAACAATGCGGTTCTGCACGAGGTTAAAGCATCATGAAGAGAGTCCTGACGGCGCTTGCCGCCACGCTGCCCTTCGCCGCAAACGCGGCGGATGCTATTAGCGGTGCAGTCCAACGCCAGCCAACCAACTGGCAGGCGATTGTCATGTTCCTGATTTTCGTCATCTTTACGCTCGGTATTACTTACTGGGCGTCTAAGCGCGTACGTTCGCGTAATGACTACTACACCGCCGGCGGTAACATCACTGGTTTCCAGAACGGGCTGGCGATTGCGGGCGACTATATGTCGGCGGCATCGTTCCTCGGGATTTCCGCGCTGGTGTTTACCTCCGGTTATGACGGGCTGATCTATTCACTCGGCTTCCTGGTCGGCTGGCCAATTATCCTGTTCCTGATTGCTGAGCGTCTGCGTAACCTGGGTCGTTACACCTTTGCAGATGTTGCTTCTTATCGTCTGAAGCAAGGACCAATCCGTATTCTGTCGGCCTGTGGTTCTCTGGTGGTGGTCGCGCTGTATCTGATCGCCCAGATGGTGGGCGCAGGTAAGCTGATTGAGCTGCTGTTTGGTCTGAACTATCACATCGCCGTCGTACTGGTTGGCGTACTGATGATGATGTACGTCCTGTTTGGCGGCATGCTGGCGACCACCTGGGTACAGATCATCAAAGCCGTTCTGCTGCTGTTCGGCGCCAGCTTTATGGCCTTTATGGTGATGAAGCACGTCGGCTTTAGCTTCAACAACCTGTTCACCGAAGCAATGGCGGTACACCCGAAAGGTTCAGCCATTATGAGCCCGGGCGGACTGGTAAAAGATCCGATCTCCGCCCTGTCGTTAGGTCTCGGCCTGATGTTTGGTACGGCAGGCTTGCCGCACATCCTGATGCGCTTTTTCACGGTCAGCGATGCCCGCGAAGCGCGTAAGAGCGTGTTCTATGCCACCGGTTTTATGGGTTATTTCTACATCCTGACCTTTATCATCGGCTTTGGTGCGATCATGCTGGTGGGCGCTAATCCGGCGTATAAAGACGCTGCTGGCGCGCTGATCGGCGGTAACAACATGGCGGCGGTTCACCTGGCAAATGCGGTGGGCGGCAACCTGTTCCTGGGCTTCATCTCAGCCGTGGCGTTTGCCACCATCCTGGCAGTGGTTGCAGGCCTGACGCTGGCGGGCGCATCGGCCGTTTCTCACGACCTGTACGCCAACGTGTTCCGTAAAGGCGCAACCGAACGTGAAGAGCTGAAGGTGTCGAAAATCACCGTACTGGTGCTGGGGGTGATTGCCATCCTGCTCGGCGTGCTGTTTGAGAACCAGAACATCGCCTTCATGGTAGGTCTGGCGTTTGCTATCGCAGCCAGCTGCAACTTCCCGATCATTCTGCTCTCCATGTACTGGTCAAGACTGACCACGCGTGGCGCGATGTTGGGCGGCTGGTTAGGTCTGCTGACGGCGGTGGTGCTGATGGTGCTTGGCCCGACGATTTGGGTCCAGATCCTTGGTCACGAAAAAGCCATTTTCCCGTATGAATATCCGGCGCTGTTCTCCATCAGCGTAGCGTTCCTTGGGATCTGGTTCTTCTCTGCTACCGATAACTCAGAAGAAGGTAATCGCGAACGCGAGCAGTTCCGTGCCCAGTTCATCCGTTCCCAGACCGGGTACGGCGTAGAACAAGGTCGCGCGCACTAACCACTCCTCCTCATCCCCGGTCTGAACGACCGGGGCATTTTTTCAGAACATCACCATCGCGACCAGCGGTGCCACCAGCACCATCACCACGCCGGAAAGCATCATCACCAGGCTGGCGACCACGCCCTCCTGCTGGCCGAGCTCATAAGAGCGCGCCGTGCCCGCACCATGCGAGGCTGCGCCAAATCCTGCGCCTTTCGCCATCCCTTCCCGAATAGAAAGCCGTAAAAACAGTACATCGCCAACCGCCATACCGAATACACCGGTCACTACCACGAACAATGCCACCAGGTCTGGTTGCCCGCCCAACGGCTCTGCTGCCGCCAGCGCAAACGGCGTGGTGACGGAGCGCACCGCCAGACTACGCTGGATTTCATCAGGCAACATAAACAGACGCGCCAGCCACACGGAACTGGTAACGGCCACCAGCGTTGCCGTCAGCACGCCCGCCGTCAGTGACATCCAGTGCCGCTTAATCACGGCAAGGTTGTCATAGACCGGAACGGCAAAAGCAATGGTCGCAGGGCCTAACAGCCACAGCAGCCAGTGCGATTCACCAATATAGTTTTGCCAGGAGATATGCCCAAAGACCAGCATCAGGACCAGCAGCGCAGGAGTGAACACTAACGGCATCAGCGGTAATTTACGAAAACGGCGATACAGGCGCTTGTTGGCAAAATAGATGCCCAGCGTAATCACCAGACACAGCACGCTTAGCTGGAAATTACTCACGGTTTAGCCTGCTCATTTCATAGCGATACACTTTATCCACGACCCACGCCGTTGCGCCAAGAACCATCAACGTACTTAGCGCAATGACGGCAAATATGCGCCAACCATCGACCAACAACAGCTGCGTATAGTTGACGACAGCCACCACCGCCGGAACAAAAAACAGCAACATTTCAGCCAGTAACCAGCGAGCGCCTGCGCGAATCCAGTTCAGCGGGATAACCCGACAGACAATCAGCGCCAACATCAGCACCATCCCAACCAGGTTGGCAGGAAGCGGCAGATGCAGCCAGGAGACAAGATATTGAGCAAATACAAATAGACCTGCGTACAACAGAACCTGAACGGGGATCTGGAGTCGATGAATAACGGCAGGCGTCACGCGGCTTATCGCCACAGCCATGAGGGTATGTCCTTAAAAAATAGAGAGCGCCAGTATAGAGAGCCCCCGTCCAGGACTGAAATGAATTAAACTCATTGCAGGCATAGTCTTAAGGAATAATCATGGATATCAGAACGCTGCGCTATTTTGTTGAGGTGGTTCGTCAGCAGAGCTTTACCCGCGCAGCGGAGAAGCTTTTTGTCACCCAGCCCACCATCAGCAAGATGTTGAAGAACCTTGAAGACGAGCTTAACTGCACGCTGTTAATCCGCGACAGTCGGCGACTGCTGTTAACCGACACCGGACAGGTTGTTTTCGAACGCGGCCTGGCGATCCTCGCCGAGTTTCGCCAGCTCGAAGCAGAACTCAGCGACATTAATCACCTCAACAAGGGAGTGCTGCGCCTCGGCATCCCGCCCATGGTCGGTATGTTGATGGCCGGGCCTATCAGCCTGTTTCGCCAGCGCTATCCCGGCGTGGAGCTGAAGGTATCTGAATTTGGAGGCTTAACCGTCCAGCAGGCGGTGATGAATGGCGAGCTGGATGTCGCGATGACGGCGCTGCCGGTTGAAGAAGAGAGCGGCCTGGCGACCTTACCGCTTTTTAGCCATCCGCTCTGCGTGCTGGTCCCTCGTTCCGGTCAGTGGACAACGTGTGAATCCATTTCCCCCGAGGCGTTAGCGGAGCATCCCCTGCTTATCTATAACGAAGATTTCGCGTTGAGCCGTCAGTTGCTTGAGCTGTTTAACCAGCACAACGTCAAACCCCGCATCGCGGTACGCAGTGGGCAGTGGGATTTTCTGGCGGCGATGGTGCAAGCCGGAGTCGGGATCGCCATTTTACCGGAGCCGATTTGCCAGCGGTTGGATAAGCAGACGCTGCGCTGGATCCCTTTGGAGAGTGATTTACGCTGGCAGTTGGGCATGATTTGGCGCGAAGGTGTGTATCTGTCGCACAGCGCCCAGGCGTGGCTCAAATGCTGTGAAGGGTTCTGGCTAACGCAAGAGTCGTAACATGCCGGATGCGGCTTAACGCTTATCAGACCTACAATTGGATTCCGTAGGCCTGATAAGCGTAGCGCCATCAGGCACAACCGTTTATTCGTTCTCGATCAACAGCGCTTCCAGCAAATCCAGATCGTGCAGCAGTTTTTGCAGCGTTTCATTGCTGATTTCCCGCGTGGCGCGCAGGTGATAAAGTTCCGCGCGCTCGGAACGCAGGGCCGCCAGACGGAAACGCCGCTCGAGGTTTTCTTCCTGCATTGAGCTTTCCACGTCGTTGCGTCCGTCGGCGCGTCGACGCAGGTTACCGATGACGCGTGAACTCACCTCGGTGAGCAACTGATTGTCGATGTTCTCTTCGGTATCTGCGGCCAGACGCTCCTCCATTTTCTGGATGGCGACAATCGCCACTTCCGCCGTGGCAGCGCGGGCAATTCGTTCCTCTTTCTGCTGCTGCGAGTGGTCTGCCACTTCCAGGTGTTGCAGCAGAAGCGGCAGCATCACCACGCCAACAAACAGCGAGAACAGAATCACGCCCGCGGCAAGGAAGATCAGCTCATATCGCGCCGGGAAGCCGCTACCATCCGGTAACAGCAACGGAATAGAGAGCACACCGGCGAGAGTAATGGCCCCACGCACGCCCGCAAAGGAGGCGATCATGATTTCACGCGTCGTCCAGGAACCAAACTCCATCGGCTTTTTCTTCAGAAAGCGCAGGCTAAACTTCTTCATCGTCCACAGCCAGCCAAAACGTACCAGCATCAGCGCCACGTAAATCAGCACGATATCGGTAAACAGCATCCAGATTTCAACATTCAGATCGGCTTCTGCCGCCGCCAAAGAAGACTCCAGAATCCCCGGCAACTGCAGTCCTAACAGCAAGAAAACCATGCCGTTAAACACAAACTCCAGCATCGCCCAGGTGCTGTTAGCACGTAAACGCATCGCCAGCGGCGCCCGGCGCATTACCCCGGAACGGGTGATGGTCATCCCGGCTGCGACCGCCGCGAGGATGCCGGAAACACCGATGTGTTCCGCAATCAGGTAAGACGCAAACGGCAGCAGGAACAGCAGAACGATTTGCGTTGCCGGTTCATCACCACCCCAGCGGCTGAGAAAACGCAGGGAGCGCCCGTACAGCCAACTGACGACAAAACCGGCCAGGATACCGCCAATCGCTACCTTGAAGAACTCAAGCGTTGCGCCACCAACCGTAAACACCATCGTGCCCATCGCCACGGCGACGGCAAATTTCAGTGATACCAGACCGGAGGCGTCGTTCATCAACGCTTCACCCTGCAGGATACCCATGATTTTCTTCGGTATGCGTCCCTCGCCCACTATGCCGGAAAGGGCAACGGCATCGGTTGGCGACAGGACAGCGGCCAGCGCAAAGGCCGGGATGAGAGGGATCCCCGGCACCAGCCAGTAAATCATAAAGCCAATCCCGACCACCGTGACCAGAACCAGCGCCAGCGCAAGGCCGAAGATCTCTCGCCCGTGCTCCAGAAACTCACGGGTTGGCGTCTTCCAGCCATCGGCGAAGAGCAGCGGCGGGATGAACAGAACCAGAAAAAGCTCAGGATCGAATTCCACATGCAAACCAAACGTCGGCCACGCCAGCAAGGCGCCGATGGCGATCTGCATAAGGGGTAAAGGGAGTTGGAATGGCAATACGCGAGTAAAAACCCCCGACAGCGAGACCACAAGGGTCATGATGAGTATGGTGAAAAAGATTTCCATGCGTTCCCTGTTTGCGATGTTTCTTATGATCAGTGATGAGAGGCGTCGTGCCTCAATTCTATCTACTTGAGAGTAACGCAAAAGACAACGAGAGTGTTGTGAAAATAAAAACGGGCGGCCAAAGCCACCCGTTTTCAGAATCTTCATCAAATGAGGATTAGATAGCCCAACCACCAGCGTAGAAGGCCACCAGCGCGATGGCGATGACCACTGTGCCGATGTTCAGTTTGCGCCATTCGCCAGAGACGATACGGCCAATCACCAGGGTAGCAAAGCCAATCATAATGCCGGTCACGATGTTACAGGTCAGCACGATAAATACGGCCGTTACCAGCCCCGCCATAGCGTCGACAAAGTCAGCAAAGTCGATTTTCGCTACGTTGCTCAACATCAGCAGGCCCACATACATCAGCGCAGGTGCCGTTGCATATACTGGTACAAGATAAGAGAGCGGAGAGAGGAACAGGATCAGCAGGAACAGTACGCCAACGGTGATCGCCGTCAGGCCAGTTTTGCCGCCTGCCGCCGTACCCGCTGCGGATTCAATATAAACCGCCGCCGGTGCAGCGCCCACCAGGCCAGAGAACACGCTGCTCAGGGAGTCGGTGGTCAGCGCTTTGCCGCCGTCAATAATCTGTCCGTCTTTATCCAGCAGATTCGCCTGTCCGGCTACCGCACGGATGGTTCCGGTCGCATCGAAGACAGCGGTCATGACCAGCGCCAGCACGCTCGGCAGTACGATTGGGTTTAGTGCGCCCATAATATCCAGGCTACCGATCAGCGAGTTGCCGTTTTCGTCGCTCAGAGAAGGCATGGCAAAAATACCGGAGAAATGTACGGCCGGGTCGAAAATCAGACCCACTACGGAAATACCGATAATAGTCAGCAGGATACCGCCCGGTACTTTCAGTTTTTCGAGGCCAATAATCACCGCCAGACCTACCAGCGACATAATCACCGGGAAGGTATCGAAATCGCCCAGCGCAACCGGCAGGCCGTCCAGCGGGTTTTTAATAACCAGACCCACGCCGTTTGCCGCAATCAGCAGCAGGAACAGGCCGATACCAATCCCCGTACCGTGCGCAACACCCTGCGGTAGATTGCGCAGGATCCAGCTACGAATACCGGTCGCGGAAATGATGGTAAACAGGACACCCATCAGGAACACCGCACCCAGCGCAACAGGCACGCTGATATGTTGTCCCAGTACCAGGCTGAATGCGGTAAACGCCGTCAAAGAAATGGCGCAGCCAATCGCCAGCGGCAGGTTTGCCCACAGGCCCATCACAATAGAACCGACGCCCGCGACCAGACAGGTTGCCACAAATACAGCGGCAGGCGGGAATCCGGCTTTACCCAGCATCCCCGGAACCACGATAACGGAGTAGACCATGGCCAGGAACGTCGTTAATCCGGCAACGACTTCCTGACGAACGGTACTGCCGCGGAGCGAAATTTTAAACCAGGCGTCGAGTGAACCGCCGGTACGCGCTGAAGGCGTAGACATAGAAAACATCCCCTGAGAGTTTATTTTTTCGTCATTATGCGTGCTGGACAATCCACTGCCTGCTAAACGTTTTCTCCATGTGCCAGGTTTGCGTCAATAGGGGTGTCGCAAAAAAGCAAACGTTTAGCTCCGCGCATAAAAAACGGGTGGTAAAAAAAAGCAAACGATTATCCAGCGATCATACGCTGGTTTTCAACTGAACTTTGCCGCTTTTTACTCATTTCTTCTTATAACGCGCAATAAATAATCAGTCGATGCGCAAACGTTATCGTCAATGCGCAGTCTCGCAACAAATTTTGCGGAGTTATTACAACATCGGTGTGCCTTTTTCACGCAAACTTGCGCAAGAAAACCGGTGAAGATGCGGAAAATTTTTTGGCTAAAAAATCACCATTTCACTGGTAAATGGAGAGAGGTGGCTTACAATTACATTATCAACACAGACCGGAACCTCACCTAATGTGCTCGACTGAGGGGTGTTGATGTCGGGGGAAACCCTCCCGTGAACCAGCGGGATAGAGTGAAAGACAAAGACCGGAACCAAACTAAAGCGCCCTCTGTGGCGCTTTAGTTTTATATCCGTCAATCCATCAGATATTTCACATCAATCATCTTCCAGCAGACGCGCCCCGGTCCCCTTCTCGCCAAGCTGATCGCCTGGGTTACGCAACGGGCAATCGCTGCGCGACAAACAACCGCAACCAATACACCCATCCAGTTCATCGCGTAGCGCCACTAAAGTATGAATGCGTCGATCCAGCTCTTCACGCCATTGCGAAGAGAGCTGCTTCCACTCTTTAGCACTGAGCGAATGTCCTTCAGGTAATACGCCGAGCGCGTCACCGATCGTTGCCAACGGGATCCCGATGCGTTGAGCAATCTTGATAATCGCCACATAACGCAACACATCACGTCTATATCGGCGCTGATTGCCGCTGTTGCGCATACTGCTGATTAACCCTTTGCTTTCATAGAAATGCAGGGTTGATACCGCCACGCCGCTACGCTTTGCGACTTCACCAGGCGTGAGCAGCGCTTTTATTCGGGGTAATTTCTTTTCCATAAATCGCTTTACCTCAAGTTAACTTGAGGAATTATACTCGCCCACAGACAAAACGACGAATCGAATACTGAAAAAGAGGCAGCCCTATGTCCCATCAGCAGATTATTCAGACCCTTATTGAATGGATTGACGACCATATCGATCAGCCGCTGAACATTGAGGCGGTGGCGAAAAAATCAGGTTACTCGAAGTGGTATTTACAGAGAATGTTCCGCACGGTGATGCGCCAGACGTTGGGTGACTATATCCGCCAGCGTCGACTCCTGCTGGCTGCTGTTGAACTGCGGACGACCGAGCGACCTATTTTCGATATCGCGATGGATCTTGGTTATGTATCACAACAAACCTTCTCACGCGTGTTTCGCCGCGAGTTTGATCGTACCCCCAGCGATTACCGCCACCGCCTGTAAGATTATTGCCCGCTCTGCGTCAGTATGGCGGGCGACCGTTGTATCCAGTGTATGAACTCCTGTGGCGGCAGCGCCTTCGCAAAATACCAGCCCTGACAATACTGTACGCCACGTTCGCGCAGCCACTCGATTTGCTCAACCGTCTCTACCCCTTCCGCAATCATCTTCAGGTGTAAGCTTTGCGCCATTTCGATGATATGTTCGGCAATCAGGTGACTGGTGCTGTTGGTGGACAACGTACTAATAAATGATTTGTCGATCTTCAGGATATCGATATTCAACGCGGATAAATTGTGTAGATTGGAATATCCCGTCCCAAAATCATCAAACGCCACTTCATAACCCGCCTGACGAAACGCCTGGATTACCGCGGTCATTTTATCTACATCAATAAACCCGCGCTCGGTCACCTCGACTTTAATTTGCTGGGCCGCCACAGAGTACTCACGGTTTTTGTCGGTAATCAGGGCAATAAGTCGGGATGAATGAAAGTCAGAAGCAGAGAGGTTTATCGAGATATAAAGCTGAGGATGCGCCGAAAGAAAATATCCTAAATCGTTGAATACCTCTTCAATCACGTAATCCGTGATCCGCTCAATCATTCCCTCTTTTTCAGCCAGCGGAATAAACTCGGTTGGGCTCATTACTTCACCATCACAGCCCGGCCAGCGCAGCAGAGCCTCAGCCCCTACGCACTGGCCGTTTTCGATATCAATGATCGGCTGGTAGTGCAGACACAGTTGACGTTTTTTGATTGCGCGTTTTAACAAGCGGCGGGGAGATAAGTATTCCTGACGCGTGCGCCACCACATTAACAGCATCAGGATGCTGCAGATAATCCCGAAAGGAATCGTTAACGCAGCCTCATGATAGAAAATCGAATGTATGCGTTTATCCGAGGTCGACACAATAATCGCAATCGGGCGTTTTTCTGAATGCACTTTGGTGTAGAAGCGATCGTCCAACTGGAAGGTTGAGGCTTCACCGTGCACCAACGGCAATAACTGCGCAATAGGCGCCCCTTCGCTGGCAGAGAAAAAAGTACCCGTTACCGTGTCATACACGCCCCAGGACAGGTCCGGGTCATCTGACATAACTTCGCTGTAAGATAATGGGTTGATGACGACAACGTAGTTTCCACGTTGCATATACGTCATTCTGTAGCCAGCGAAAAAGGGGGTATCGCGATAGTAATAGATGGAGATGTCCGGCGTACGTTTATAGTCGGCGGTCGGCATAATATAGGCGACTGGCGGCGCCATCGACGTAGAGCACAAAAAATGATCGCCCTGCGCATAAATTAGCTCGCTGATATATAAACGACCACGAATAATATCTAGCATATTTTTCTGATGTGCCGGGGTACACATCTTACCTTGATACAACAGGGCCATATCTCGCGCTAAATCGGCTTGTTGGATCACCAATTCAGTTTTATTTAACACCAATTGCGCAAAAGAGCGAAGTTGATTACGGGTTTCGGACATTGCCCGGATTTGAGCAAACCATAACGCCAGCACCACGGGGAGCAATACCACCATGAATGTTCCGAGGAACTTCAGTATCTTGCGTCGCGCACTGTGATTCATGTCAGCCCTGTTTCCCTGTTTCGTATATGCCAGAACCCATTAAGGCAAGATGCTATAAACACCGACTGATTAAGTTGCATGAATCTATCAGTATTAGCAACAGACTTCTCTATGTAAAAGTCTGATAATAGTTGATGATGATATTATTTTTCCGTAAGGCAAACTTAAAGTTATGCTTATTTCATAACGTTATTATCCCCAAGGAGTAATTTTTTATAAGCACTATCCTGGCTTTATTTAAGAAATTCATTAGATTTTTTTAACGATGAATTTAGGATAAATAAAACAGGTAATAAAAATACATCTTTAAGATTGATTATTTAGTATCGTTGCTTCCTTGAATATAACCACATATTTAACATGGTTATCGTCCTGCAAAAAATACGCCCAACACTGGTGAACAAACGAGCATATGTGATATAGTTCACAAAAATCATGTAACAGAAACGATGTTTCATTCATGTTATTGCCCGTCGATAGCCAGAGTACTACACCCTCGGTGAACACCCCCGCGCTGTCCTGGGCATCCAGACTTTCTGAGGACGTTTTTCATGGCAACGATAACAACTGGCGTGGTTCTTCTGCGGTGGCAATTACTCAGTGCAGTGCTGATGTTTTTAGCCAGTACGCTCAATATCCGTTTTCGTAAATCAGATTATATTGGCCTGGCCGTCATTAGCAGCGGTTTAGGGCTGGTATTTGCCTGCTGGTTTGCGACCGGATTACTCGGCATAACCCTGGTGGATATGTCCGCAATCTGGAAGAACATTGAAACCGTAATGGTTGAAGTGATGAGTCATACACCGCCAGACTGGCCGATGGTGTTGAACTGATAACAGAATTGCATATGGCTACCCCAGTTCTGAGGTAGCCATAATTTTCAGCGAAAAGCAGAAGGATTAGAACGGAATATCGTCGTCGAAATCCATCGGCGGCTCATTAGACGGCGCTGCCGGAGCCGACTGCTGCTGCGGGCGAGACTGCGCGCCGCCGCTGAACTGATTGCCACCTTGCGGCTGCTGAGGCTGACCCCAACCCCCCTGCTGCTGGCCGCCACCTGCCGGAGCCCCACCACCCTGACGACCGCCCAACATTTGCATGGTGCCGCCAACGTTAACCACAACTTCAGTGGTGTACTTTTCTACGCCGGATTGATCGGTCCATTTGCGGGTACGCAGCTGACCTTCGATATAGACCTGGGAACCTTTACGCAGATATTCGCTGGCAACTTCCGCCAGTTTGCCGAACAGCACCACACGGTGCCATTCAGTCTGCTCTTTCATTTCGCCGGTCGCTTTATCACGCCAGGATTCGGAAGTAGCCAGCGTAATGTTGGCAACTGCGCCACCATTCGGCATATAGCGTACTTCCGGGTCCTGGCCCAGATTACCGACGAGAATCACCTTGTTTACGCCTCTGCTGGCCATGATCGTGTCTCCTGAAAAACGTTACTGAATAAGTGTAAGCGCGGGATTGTAGCATTTCCAATAGCGCTTTTACTACGTTGCGAGATCGATTCCAGTAAACAACCCCAGACAGACATTGTTGCACAGGCATCTGCGTTTTGCATTCCAATACTGTATATCCATTCAGGTCAGGTTGTGTCATAATTAACCGTTTGTGATCGCCGGTAGCACCATGCAGCCAGGCAAAAAAGCGTTTAATCCGGGAAAGATGAATGGATAAGATCGAAGTTCGGGGCGCCCGCACCCATAATCTCAAAAACATCAACCTCGTCATCCCGCGCGACAAGCTGATTGTCGTCACCGGGCTTTCGGGCTCAGGCAAATCTTCGCTCGCTTTCGACACCTTGTATGCCGAAGGGCAGCGTCGTTACGTTGAATCCCTTTCCGCGTACGCGCGTCAGTTTCTGTCGCTGATGGAAAAGCCGGATGTCGACCACATTGAGGGGCTGTCTCCCGCCATCTCAATTGAACAAAAATCGACATCCCACAACCCGCGATCCACGGTAGGTACGATTACCGAAATTCACGACTATCTGCGTCTGCTGTTTGCCCGCGTTGGCGAACCGCGCTGCCCGGATCACGATGTTCCCCTGGCGGCCCAGACCGTTAGCCAGATGGTGGACAACGTTCTGTCGCAGCCGGAAGGCAAACGTCTGATGCTGCTGGCGCCGGTGATTAAAGAGCGTAAAGGCGAGCATATTAAAACGCTGGAAAACCTGGCAGGCCAGGGCTATATCCGCGCCCGTATCGACGGTGAAGTGTGCGACCTTTCCGATCCGCCCAAGCTTGAACTGCAAAAGAAACACACTATTGAAGTGGTGATTGACCGCTTTAAAGTACGCGACGATCTCACCCAGCGACTGGCTGAATCCTTTGAAACCGCGCTGGAACTGTCCGGTGGTACGGCGGTGGTCGCCGATATGGACGATCCGAAAGCGGAAGAGTTGCTGTTCTCCGCCAACTTCGCCTGTCCGATCTGCGGCTACAGCATGCGCGAGCTGGAACCACGTCTGTTCTCGTTCAATAACCCAGCGGGTGCATGCCCGACCTGTGACGGTCTCGGCGTGCAGCAGTATTTCGATCCTGACCGGGTGATCCAAAATCCGGAACTGTCGCTGGCCGGTGGTGCTATCCGCGGCTGGGATCGCCGTAACTTCTATTACTTCCAGATGCTTAAGTCACTGGCGGAACACTATAAATTCGACGTCGAAGCCCCATGGGCCAGCCTGAACCCTGCCGTGCATAAAGTGGTGCTGTACGGTTCCGGCAAAGAGAATATCGAATTTAAATACATGAACGATCGCGGCGATACGTCCGTACGCCGCCATCCGTTCGAAGGCGTATTGCACAATATGGAGCGCCGTTATAAAGAGACGGAATCCAGCGCGGTACGTGAAGAATTAGCCAAGTTCATTAGCAACCGACCGTGCGCCAGCTGTGAGGGGACGCGTTTACGCCGGGAAGCCCGCCACGTATTTGTCGAAAATACGCCGCTGCCCGCGATTTCCGACATGAGCATCGGTCACGCCATGGATTTCTTCAACAACTTGAAGCTTGCGGGTCAGCGAGCGAAGATTGCAGAGAAAATTCTCAAAGAGATTGGCGATCGTCTGAAGTTCCTGGTCAACGTCGGCCTCAACTATCTGACGCTGTCGCGTTCAGCAGAAACGCTCTCCGGCGGCGAAGCCCAGCGTATTCGTCTGGCAAGCCAGATCGGCGCAGGTCTGGTCGGCGTAATGTACGTGCTGGATGAACCGTCTATCGGTCTGCATCAGCGCGATAACGAGCGTCTGTTGGGTACGCTTATCCACCTGCGTAATCTGGGCAATACCGTCATTGTGGTTGAGCACGATGAAGACGCGATTCGCGCCGCTGACCACGTCATCGACATCGGCCCCGGCGCGGGCGTTCACGGCGGCCAGGTGGTTGCCGAAGGTACGCTAAAAGATATCATGGCCGTGCCTGAGTCGCTGACCGGCCAGTACATGAGCGGTAAGCGCAAGATTGAAGTGCCGAAACAGCGCGTGGCGGCAGACCCGGAAAAAGTGTTGAAGCTGACCGGCGCGCGCGGTAACAACCTGAAAGATGTCACGCTGACGCTGCCGGTTGGTTTATTTACCTGCATTACCGGTGTTTCCGGTTCGGGTAAATCGACGCTAATTAACGACACGCTGTTCCCGATTGCGCAGACGGCGCTGAACGGCGCCACGCTGGCTGAACCCGCGCCATATCGTGATGTTCAGGGCTTGGAACATTTCGACAAAGTGATCGACATTGACCAAAGCCCGATTGGCCGTACGCCGCGCTCTAACCCGGCAACCTACACCGGCGTGTTTACGCCAGTGCGCGAACTGTTTGCCGGCGTGCCGGAGTCGCGTGCGCGCGGTTATACTCCGGGTCGTTTCAGCTTTAACGTCCGCGGCGGACGCTGTGAAGCTTGTCAGGGCGACGGCGTGATCAAAGTCGAAATGCACTTCTTACCGGATATCTACGTGCCGTGCGATCAGTGTAAAGGCAAACGCTATAACCGCGAAACACTGGAGATTAAGTACAAGGGCAAGACTATCCACGAAGTGCTGGATATGACGATTGAAGAGGCGCGTGAGTTCTTCGATGCCGTTCCGGCGCTGGCGCGTAAGCTGCAAACGCTGATGGACGTGGGTCTGACGTACATCCGACTGGGTCAGTCCGCCACCACGCTCTCGGGCGGTGAAGCGCAGCGCGTGAAGCTGGCGCGTGAACTGTCCAAACGCGGTACCGGGCAAACGCTGTATATTCTCGATGAACCGACCACCGGTCTGCATTTTGCGGATATTCAGCAACTGCTGGACGTGCTGCATCAGCTCCGGGATCAGGGCAACACCATCGTAGTGATTGAGCACAATCTGGACGTGATAAAAACCGCTGACTGGATTGTCGATCTCGGTCCGGAAGGCGGCAGCGGCGGCGGGGAAATTCTGGTTTCAGGCACACCAGAAACGGTCGCTGAGTGTGAAGCCTCACACACGGCTCGTTTCCTCAAACCACTGTTGTAATCATGCCGATGGCGCTACGCTTATCAGGCCTACAAAATATGCATAATTGCTTGTAGGCCGGATAAGGCGCTGGCGCCTCATTTCGGAAAACAGATCAGGACTGCGCCAGTATCCGGCGTTTATCTTCCGGCAGCGTGTTTACGGCCTGCTGATAAGAGGCGTCTACCAGGTAGTAGATTTGCGAATCCGGCAGCGAGCCGTCCAGATACACCGTACTCCAGTGCGCCTTATTGAGATGCCGGCTTGGCCGTACATCGCTATGCTGCTGACGTAACAACTCTGCCAGTTCCGGGCTGGTTTTCAGTGACACCGCCGGGCGTTCTTCCACCTCTTTTACCATGGCAAAAAGCACATCTTCGACTTTGATTTGTGTGGCCTTCCAGTCACTGTGTACGCTCTGCTCGGCGCCCATTTTTGCCATGCAGTATTGCAGCAACTCCGAATTTGTCATCTTAATTCCCCTTACCAGCATATTGCCTAATGAGAACATCTTTTATTCAGTGTGCAGCAAGTCCGCAAAAGGTAAAAGCAGGTAACGCAAATTTGTTTAAAAAAACAACAACCGCAAGCAACATCCTCAATACTCCGAGTTGACGATCACCTCTTCACCAAACGCGCCGGCCTGTGGTAACGGTTTATAAGTGGAGTTAGAAGCGCGTAAAATACGAATACCGCGAATACCCACATCTCGGGCGGCGGTAATGTCATTATCAGAGTCGCCGTAGAACATGCGGATATTTTTATCCTGCAGCCACTGCGTTTTCGTATTCTGGCCCGGCTTATCACCGGCAAAAATGACCGGGTTCATATTGCCGGCCGGGATGTGAAAGTTATCGGACAGCGTTTTCGACACCGTTTCGGTCTTCGTCTGGCTACGCCCGGTTACGAAAAAGATGCTGTCGCCGCGACGCACATGCATATCAATCAACTGACGCGCCACTTCTTTCGGAATGCTGAATTCGTCCCAGCCATTGTTCATTTTTTCCCAGAAGGCCGGATTTTTCAGGTAATCCTCACTGTCCGGAGAATACGTTTTTTTTCCGCGCCAGAAGCCTGGGCTGGAAAAGAGGACGGTGTCATCGATATCAAACCCGACGGCCATCGGCGGGCGTCCGGTCAGGCTGTTTTCAATTTGTGCCACGGAGACCCAGTGAATGGGTGCCTGCTCAGCGAGTTTTGCAACGTTGGTGCCTGGATTAAGCTGAGAGGGAGAGGAAACTAACGCCTGGGCCGGCTGATTTAGCGTGAACAATAAACAAACGGCACTCAGTGCCAACGTAAACTTGCGCATATTTTTCCCTAAGTAGTCAGTTAGTTATCATTTTTTTATTAACAACTGGTCAAAAAACTATCTGACCTTACCCCTTAGGGGGAGGGAAAGGAAGGATTTTCTCTGGTTTTGTCCTGGAAAAAGAGCATGATCACATTGGAAAACAGACCAATAGCACGGTGAAAGAAAGTAGGCCGGATAAGGTGATTACACCGCCATCCGGCAATACAATGCCTGATGGCGCGACGCTTATCAGGCCTAAAAACCCGGTTACATGACGGCGGCAAATGCCTTCGCCACGCGTTGCACGTTACCGTGATTCAACCCAGCCACGCACATACGACCGCTGGCTATCAGGTACACACCGAACTCATCGCGCAGGCGATCGACCTGAGCAGCGCTGAGCCCGGTATAGCTGAACATCCCGCGCTGTTGCAGCAGGTAATCAAAGTTACGACCAGGGATCTCCGCATTCAATACGTTAACCAGCGCCTGGCGCATCGCCAGAATACGGGTACGCATCTCTTCGACTTCCGCCAGCCAGCTGGCTTTCAGCGCGTCATCACCCAACACCGCGGCCACGACCTGCGCACCAAAGTTTGGCGGGCTGGAATAGTTACGACGCACCGTTGCTTTTAGCTGCCCCAGAACGCGGCTGGCGGCATCAGCGTCTTCACAGACTACTGAAAGTCCGCCGACACGTTCGCCGTACAAAGAGAAAATCTTCGAGAATGAGTTGCTGACCAGTGCAGGTAATCCGGCGCTGGCAATGGCGCGGATCGCGTAGGCATCGTCTTCCATTCCGCCGCCGAACCCCTGGTAAGCAATATCCAGGAACGGGATCAGATCGCGAGCTTTCAGGATCTCAATGACACCATCCCACTGCGCGGGGGTTAAATCCGCACCCGTCGGGTTATGGCAGCACGGATGCAGCAGTACGATGCTGCGCGCCGGTAAGGTGTTCAGCGTGGCCAGCAGGTCGTTGAAACGCACGCCATTGGTGGTGTTGTCATACCAGGGGTAAGTACTTACTTCGAACCCAGCACCTTCAAAAATCGCGATGTGGTTTTCCCAGGTCGGATCGCTGACCCACACGCCAGAATCAGGGAAATAGCGTTTCAGGAAATCTGCGCCAACCTTTAGCGCACCGGAGCCACCCAGCGTCTGAATCGTTGCGACGCGCTGCTGCTGGAGAACCGGATGCTCTGCGCCAAACAGCAGCGGCGCAATAGTATGGCGATAAGTGTTCAGACCTTCCATCGGCAGATACAGCGAAGCGCCATGCGGTTTGCCATTCAGTCGGGCTTCCGCTTCTGCCACCGCTTTAAGCTGAGGAATAATGCCGTCTTCGTTGTAGTACAGACCGATGCTGAGGTTCACTTTGTCGCTACGTGCATCGTCTTTGAAACGCTCCATGAGCGATAAAATCGGGTCGCCGGCGTAGGCGTCAACTTTTTGAAACACGTGTGGTTCTCCAGGTTTACAGGCAGGGGTTAAGAACACAATAAACCGGAAGCGGGAGAAGATCGAGAGGATGTTGAGAGGAATATTGCCGGATGGCGGCGTAACCGCCTTATCCGGCACATCATGAATTTAATCGATATACTTCATTGCCACCCTTGAGGTCAGGCGCGTGATAAGTTCGTAAGCACTTACTTTCGTCATTTCAGCAATGCGTTCAACGGGCAGGCCTTCACCCCACAGGATAACCGAATCGCCGGCTTTGTCCTGCGCCTCAGGACCTAAATCGACGCAAATCATATCCATCGCGACGCGACCGACGATCGGCACTTCACGGCCATTGACCAGTACCGGTGTCCCAGACGGCGCAGCGCGCGGATAACCATCGCCATAGCCCATCGCCACCACGCCCAGACGCGTGTCGCGCTCGCTCAGCCAGGTTCCACCATAGCCAACCGGCTCGCCCGCTTTGTGTTCACGCACCGCAATCAGGCTGGAAGTGAGCGACATCACCGGCTGGCAGCCAAAATCGGCACCGATAGAGTGGTTTTCCAACGGCGATACGCCATACAGAATCAGCCCCGGACGCGCCCAGTCGAAGTGAGACTGCGGCCACAGCAGAATACCACCCGACGCGGCGATCGAACGCTGACCCGGTTTACCTGCGCAAAAGCTATTGAAGATATCGAGCTGCTTTTCGGTCGCACCGCACTCAGGCTCGTCCGCGCGCGCAAAGTGGCTGACGATATTGACCGGCTGGCGCACGTTTTCACATTGCGTCAAGCGCTGATAAAACGCCTCGGCCTGCTCAGGACGCACGCCCAGGCGGTGCATTCCCGTGTCGAGCTTCATCCAGACGGTGACCGGTTCAGCCAGTACCGCGGCTTCCAGAGCTTCAAGCTGCTCCTGGTTGTGGACGGCAGTATGCAGACGCTGCGCGGAGATAGTCGGCAGATCGGAAGCATCAAAAAATCCTTCCAGCAGCAGGATGGGCTGCGTGATCCCTCCCGCTCGCAACCGCAGGGCTTCTTCAAGACGAGCGACACCAAAAGCGTCCGCATCGGGGAGCGTTCGCGCGGTCTCTAACAGACCATGGCCGTAAGCGTTCGCTTTCACGACCGCAACCAGTTTACTGGCTGGAGCCAGTTCACGCAGACGTTGCAGGTTGTGTCGCAGAGCGCGGCGGTTAATGACTACAGTTGCCGCTTGCATTTGTATTCCTTGATAAGTATTTGCTTGAGTAACCTGATTCAGTGTTGTTATTCGTCGTCGTACTGCGGGCCAGCATAGTTATCGAAGCGCGACCACTGACCGTTAAACGTCAGGCGCACCGTACCGATCGGGCCGTTACGCTGTTTACCGATAATGATCTCGGCGATGCCTTTCAGGTCGCTGTTTTCGTGATAAACCTCATCACGATAGATAAACATGATTAAGTCGGCATCCTGCTCGATGGAGCCAGACTCACGCAGATCCGAGTTGACAGGACGCTTATCGGCGCGTTGTTCCAGAGAGCGGTTAAGCTGCGACAGCGCCACCACCGGCACATGCAGTTCTTTCGCTAACGCTTTCAGCGAGCGGGAAATTTCAGCAATTTCCAGCGTACGGTTGTCGGAGAGCGACGGCACGCGCATCAGCTGCAGGTAGTCGATCATGATAAGTCCGATACCACCGTGTTCGCGGGCGATACGACGGGCACGTGAGCGCACTTCCGTTGGCGTCAGGCCGGAGGAGTCATCAATATAGATGTTTCGTTTCTCCAGCAAAATACCCATTGTTCCGGAAATTCGCGCCCAGTCTTCATCATCCAGTTGACCGGTACGGATTTTGGTTTGGTCTACACGTGAGAGTGAGGCCAGGGAACGCATCATGATCTGTTCTGAGGGCATTTCAAGACTAAAGATAAGAACCGGCTTATCTTGCAACATCGCCGCATTTTCGACGAGGTTCATTGCAAATGTCGTTTTACCCATCGACGGACGCGCGGCGACGATAATTAAGTCTGACGGCTGCAAACCAGCAGTCTTTTTATTGAGGTCGTCATAACCGGTGTTGACCCCGGTGACACCATCGTGTGGCTGCTGGAACAGCTGTTCGATACGCGCGACGGTAGCGTCGAGCACATCGGTAATATTTTTCGGACCTTCGTCTTTATTGGCGCGACTTTCAGCAATTTTAAAGACGCGGGATTCCGCGAGGTCCAGCAGATCTTCACTGGAACGGCCTTGCGGATCAAACCCAGCTTCCGCGATCTCGTTCGCCACCGAAATCATGTCACGAACAACGGCACGTTCGCGGACAATATCCGCATAGGCACTAATGTTCGCTGCACTTGGCGTATTTTTAGATAACTCAGCCAGGTAAGCAAAACCGCCGACGCTGTCCAGTTGCCCCTGAACTTCCAGCGATTCTGCAAGCGTGATCAGATCGATGGGTTTTCCCATCTCCTGCAGGCGATGCATTTCGGTGAAGATGTGCCGGTGCGGTCGGGTATAAAAATCTTCCGCCACCACACGCTCAGCCACATCGTCCCAGCGCTCGTTATCCAGCATTAAACCGCCCAACACCGACTGTTCCGCTTCAATCGAGTGCGGCGGAACTTTCAGCCCGGCGACCTGGGGATCGCGCTCACGAGCATCAGTCTGTTGTTTGTTGAAGGGTTTATTTCCTGCCATAGTGAATGGAGTTACCGAGATAATGATTGGGTCGAAAGATTACCACATTTCTTTTGGAGGAAGCATGGCAACACGTATTGAATTTCACAAGCATGGTGGCCCTGATGTACTCAAGGCTGTGGAGTTTACGCCTGTAGACCCGGCGGAAAATGAAATCCAGGTCGAGAACAAAGCGATTGGGATCAACTATATCGACACCTATATCCGCAGTGGTCTTTATCCGCCGCCTTCTCTGCCCAGCGGTCTGGGTACCGAAGCCGCAGGCGTGGTCAGTAAAGTCGGTAGCAAAGTGACGCACATTAAAGCCGGCGATCGCGTGGTTTACGCTCAGTCCCCCCTGGGCGCCTACAGCTCAGTGCATAACGTCCCGGCGGATAAAACCGCTATTTTGCCCAACGCTATCTCGTTTGAACAAGCTGCCGCCTCATTTCTTAAAGGGCTCACCGTTTTTTATCTGTTGCGTAAGACCTATGAAATTCAGCCCGATGAACCATTTTTGTTCCATGCGGCAGCAGGCGGCGTCGGTATGATTGCCTGCCAGTGGGCAAAAGCATTGGGTGCGAAGCTGATTGGCACCGTCGGTAATGCGCAAAAAGCGCAAATTGCGCTGCAGGCCGGCGCATGGCAGGTCATTAACTATCGTGAAGAGAGCATTGTAGAACGAGTAAAAGAGATCACTGGCGGTAAAAAAGTGCGGGTGGTGTATGACTCGGTGGGGAAAGATACCTGGGAAGCCTCACTGGATTGCCTGCAGCGCCGGGGGCTCATGGTCAGCTTTGGTAATGCTTCCGGACCGGTGACTGGCGTTAACTTAGGCATTCTGAATCAGAAAGGTTCGCTGTATGTGACTCGCCCTTCACTCCAGGGTTACATCACCAACCACCATGAATTAACCGAAGCCAGCAATGAGCTTTTCTCGCTGATTGCCAGCGGAGTGATCAAAGTGGATGTCGCACCGGGCCAAACGTTCGCACTGCACGACGCGCAGCGTGCTCATGAAGTGCTGGAAAGCCGGGCCACACAGGGGTCGAGTTTGCTGATCCCGTAACGCCCTCATTTCCGCTAAATAATTCAAGCCGCCAACAAACCTGCGGTTTGAATTATGAAGGGGGAAGAAAGAATTAGGGCTTCCCGTAGGAAGCCCTTTCTTTTTTTAGTTCGGCTGTATGTAGGGTACAGCTCGATGAATTCGTTAACCTGGCAATAGTGACAGATTTGATAATCAATTCCTATTTGCTTCTAAAGGCAATGTTGCAGGTTGTGACACACCGCTCAATACCTTAGTAAAATCGGCGGTTATTGCGCTGATACTGTGGGACTTTTGGCGCTTTTATCGCCTTGATAACCCACACCACGGCAACGGCCAATAACAGCCAGGGCAACAGTTTAATCATCAACGCAAATAGTCCGCCCAAAAACATCACCACAGTGGCTACCACCAATGCGGCCAGCACTCCCAGCAAAGATACGCCGGTGACCATCAGCATGATAAAAAATCCAATCACAAAAAGTAGTTCCAGCATGGCTCTCTCCCGAAATGAAATACTCTCCACAGCTTTACAAGAAACATGCCAAAATTAATATATTGATTTATAAAGCAAACGCCCCGCGACGAAGCGCAGGGCGTGGTGAAATTCACTAACTTTTGGCGAAAACTTAACGTTTGTCTGCCACCAGCTTCAGCGCATGTTCCAGAACCTCAATATCTGCCCCGGCTTTATGCGCATTTTCGCTCAGATAGCGACGCCACTGCCGTGCCCCTGGAATCCCCTGAAACAGTCCCAGCATATGGCGCGTGACATGCCCCAAATAGGTTCCTTTACTCAGTTCACGCTCAATATACGGATACATCGCACGCACTACGGCGACCGAATCGGCATCTTCGCTGGTGACAGCAAAAATCTCGCGGTCAACGGACGCCAGAATGCCTGGGTTTTGATAAGCTTCGCGCCCCACCATCACGCCATCCATATGTTGCAGATGGATTTTCGCTTCTTCCAGCGATTTTATGCCACCGTTGATCGACATTGTCAGATGCGGAAAATCGCGCTTTAGCTGATAAACACGGTCATAATCCAGCGGTGGGATTTCGCGGTTTTCTTTCGGGCTTAGCCCAGACAGCCAGGCCTTGCGGGCGTGGATGATAAACATCTCACATTCACCGTTACCGGAGACCGTGTTGATGAAATCGCACAGGAATTCGTAGCTGTCCTGGTCATCAATACCGATACGGGTTTTCACCGTTACCGGAATCGATACCACATCGCGCATCGCTTTGACGCAATCAGCGACCAATTGCGCATTTCCCATCAGACAGGCACCAAACATTCCATTCTGTACACGATCGGAAGGGCAACCCACGTTGAGGTTAATTTCGTCATAGCCCCGTTGTTCAGCAAGCTTTGCGCACTGCGCCAGCGCAGCCGGATCGCTCCCGCCCAGTTGCAAAGCGACTGGATGTTCTTCTTCGCTATACGCCAGATAATCGCCTTTACCATGAATGATCGCGCCGGTGGTTACCATCTCCGTGTAGAGCAGCGTCTGGCTGGACAGTAAGCGCAAAAAGTAGCGGCAATGTCTGTCCGTCCAGTCGAGCATCGGCGCGATAGAAAAACGATGAGCGGGAAAAGCGGTAGACTGAGATTCAGGCAGCATGGCGAATATTCAAGCATCCGGTTAAAAAAGGGGCGCTACTATAGCATAGACCGTTACGATAGTGAGCCACATCCTCGCAGTTCCCCCTCCCTGCTCCCCGACAAGCACTATTTACGCCCCGGTTTTCCGTCGTGAGATCCAAAAAACTGCGGCGGATGGTCGACCCAACGATCCTCACGCGTGGCGGCATAAACCGGATTAAGCGGATAATAAATACGATTGTATTTTTTGTTCGCCTCACCCACGACCAGCAGACGTACCTCTTCACTGGTGTTATTGATAAAGGTGTGACACACGCCGGTGCCCGCCGGGAAACCGACGCTGTCGCCCGGTTCCAGCTTCCATAAATAACCGTTAATCCAGGCTTCAGGATATCCTTCCAGCACATAGATAAACTCTTCCTCATCGCTTTCAGCGTGCGGATACGAGGTGCGTCGGCCCGGCGGCAGGCGCTCATGATGAATGCCGAGTCGCCCTAACCCCAGCTTGCGGGCAAGCGGCGCACCTATGGAAAACAGCTCATCGCTATCGGGATAGGTGGAGTCATCAGCCCCCTCAACTTCACGCCAGTGACGAATACAATCGGGTCTTTTCATGATTATTTTCCAGTATTGCGATGGGTCAGGTATAGCACACCGCGGTGGATCTCGGTGTTTTAAACAGAACATGTTAAAGTAAGGGATTAACCTTGCACGCAAATCGAGGCCCCAAATGGACAAAACCACCACGCAGGAGTTATTGGCTCAAGCTGAAAAACTCTGTGCGCAACGCAACGTACGGCTTACGCCACAACGCCTCGAAGTGCTGCGCCTGATGAGCCTGCAGGAAGGCGCAATCAGCGCTTACGACCTACTTGACCTGTTGCGGGAAACCGAGCCGCAGGCCAAGCCGCCGACCGTGTATCGTGCGCTTGATTTTCTGCTGGAACAAGGCTTTGTGCACAAGGTGGAATCCACCAACAGCTATGTGCTTTGCCATCTGTTCGATCAGCCAACCCACAGTTCCGCAATGTTCATTTGCGACCGCTGTGGTGTGGTAAAAGAAGAGTGCGCGGAAGGCGTGGAAGACATCATGCATACGCTGGCAGCAAAAATGGGCTTTGCCCTGCGACATAACGTTATTGAAGCCCATGGACTGTGCCCGGCCTGTGTGGAGGTTGAGTCATGTCGTCACCCTGGCGAATGCCAGCATGACCATACGATTCAGGTGAAGAAGAAAGTTGGGCGTTAAGCGGGTGGGAGAGCGTACATCCTTGTACTCTCAGGAGGGAAGGGTTAATTACCAGCGGTAATCATTACGTTTTTCCCAATCGGTCACTTCTTTCTCCGCCTGATCTTTCGCGTAACCGTAACGCTCCTGGACTTTACCGACCAGTTGGTCACGTTTACCTTCAATGACCGTCATATCATCATCGGTCAGTTTGCCCCATTGCTCTTTCACTTTACCTTTAAACTGCTTCCAGTTGCCGCCGACTTCGTCTTTATTCATCATCAAGTCCTCATCGTTAGGTTGTGAATAGCGATAGAGTGCCATGTCCAGACACATGCTGTTTTTGCTGGACGTGAGAATAAGTGTAGTCAGGGATTCTGGGTTTTATTTACTATTCGGAATTTTTAACCATCCGCTCAGGCAAACCAGGTTCCATTACGCCAGTGACGCCGCCAGATAAAGGCCAGGGACAGCCCACGCAGCGCGAGAAAAACGGTTAACGCCAGCCACAAACCATGATTTCCCAACAACGGTAAAGCCAGTAGCGTTAATGCGAACCCTGCTGCGGCAACGGCCATACTGTTGCGCATTTCTGCAGCTCGTGTCGCTCCAATAAACATACCGTCGAGCAGATAACACCACACTCCCACTAGCGGCAAAACCACCTGCCAGAAAAGATAGCGATCGGCCAAAAGTTGGATTTGCGGCAGCGAGGTCAGCAGCGCAACAATCTGCTCGCCAAACAGGGCATAAACCAGCGAAAACAGAATAGCCACAATACCGGACTGTCGGCATGCCGCCCGCCAGACATCAAGCAACTGGCTGCCATCCCTTGCCCCATAGGCCTGACCCGAATGCGCTTCCACGGCATAGGCAAATCCATCCAGCGCGTAGGCGGTAAACGTCAGCAGAGTCATCAGAACGGCGTTAACCGCGATGATGTCGCCTCCCAAACGCGCGCCCAGAACCGTAATGGCCCCAAAGCAGAGCTGTAACAGCAGCGAACGCAGCATGATGTCGCGGTTGAGCGCCAGCAAACGACGGAAGTTGCCACGCCACGCCAGCTTCAACATTGCCAGCGAAATTCCACGCATATGCAGGACTTTGCGTACCATCATCAGGCCAATCAGCAGCGTGGCATATTCGGCAATCACCGTCGCCAACGCCGCCCCCTGCACGTTCATATGCAGGCCCATTACCAGCCATAAATCGAGCACAATGTTGAGAATATTGCCGACAATCAACAGGATAACTGGCGCGCGCGCATACTGAACGCCAAGCAACCAGCCGAGCAGCACCAGATTCGCCAGCGACGCAGGTGCGCTTAACCAGCGGATTTCCAGGAAACGTCGGGCCTGCTCCAGTACCGCCTCACTTCCGCCGACAATATGCAGAGCCAGATCGATAATCGGCGTCCGAAACAGTGCGATAAGCAGCCCCGCGCCCAGCGCCAGCAATAGCGGCTGCACCAACGCGCGCGCCAGCGCCTGCGGATTTTTCGCGCCAAATGCCTGTGCGGTAAGGCCGGTGGTACTCATGCGCAAAAAAAGCAGCAGCATAAAGAGAAAGCTGGTCGCCGTGGTGCCAACAGCAACGCCGCCAAGATAGACCGGACTGTCCAGATGACCAATCACCGCGGTATCCACCAGTCCCAACAGGGGAACGGTGATATTGGAGAAGATCATCGGTAAGGCGAGGTGCCAGAGTGCTTTATCAGAAGAGGTAAAGAAAGGCATACAGGAGAGCCTGAGAAGAAGTTAGATGTACTGAAAAAAGATGCTGTGTAGGCCCGGTAAGCGTAGCGCCACCGGGCAAGTTGCCGGATAACGATGTAAACGTCTTATCCGGCCTACAGGGAATCAACAGAAAATTACAGCCATTCACCGTTACGAATGACGCCTACCGCCAACCCTTCAATAGTGAAGTTTTGCTCGCGTAGGTCGACAACAATAGGTTTAAATTCGCTGTTTTCAGGCAGGAGTTCAACCTTGTTGCCCTGCTTTTTCAGGCGCTTGACGGTGACTTCGTCGTCGATACGGGCAACAACGACCTGACCGTTACGCACATCCTGAGTTTTATGCACAGCCAGTAAATCACCGTCCATAATACCGATGTCTTTCATCGACATACCGCTAACGCGCAGCAGAAAATCGGCGTTCGGTTTGAACAGTGAAGGATCGACCTGATAGTGGCCTTCGATGTGCTGCTGCGCCAGCAGTGGCTCGCCTGCAGCCACACGTCCGACAAGCGGTAACCCTTCTTCTTCTTCCTGCAGCAGTCGAATACCGCGCGATGCGCCGGATACAATTTCAAGGACGCCTTTACGCGCAAGCGCTTTCAGGTGTTCTTCAGCGGCGTTTGGGGAACGGAACCCCAAACGCTGCGCGATCTCCGCACGCGTCGGTGGCATACCTGTCTGGCTGATGTGATCCCTAATGAGATCAAACACCTCTTGCTGCCTGGCCGTTAACGCTTTCATTCCGCCCCCTGGGTGTATATACAGTTATGCTGTGAGTATATACAGCTAAAGGTGATTTTGGAACCGCAAACTGCACAAAAAACAGGAGATTTATGCAGTTGTGGAATCTTTATCGCAAATGCGACCACAACAGGATGCCCCAGGTGATCAGAGCGACAAAAATAGACAGCAATACCGCTGCCGAGCCCATATCTTTCGCCCGACCGGAAAGTTCGTGATACTCAGAGCCAATACGGTCAACCACCGCCTCAATCGCACTGTTGAGGATTTCAACGATCATCACCAGCATCACGGAACCAATCAACAGCACGCGGGTAATGGCGTCGACGTCCAGCCAGCAGGCGATGGCTACGCCCAACAGTACGGCAACGCTTTCCTGGCGGAATGCCGCCTCATTGATCCATGCGGCGCGAAAACCTTTCCAGGAATAGCCTGCAGCTTTGATAATTCGGGTGAATCCAGTGGTATTATTGGCCATCAAAAAGAACCTTTTTACATTATTAGCGTCAATGTCATTGTAACGTTACCCCGTTTGTTTCAGGGTGTGGCAAAGCAGCGCGAAGTATGACCGGATACACCAGAAATTCACTAAACTTTCTGATATCCTTGCAGCGCATTTGCATTATTAACCAGAGGCTTTACATCGTTTATGTCCGGCTGGCCACGAATTTACTACAAATTACTGAATTTACCATTAAGCGTCCTGGTAAAAAGCAAGTCTATTCCGGCAGAACCTGCCCCGGAATTGGGGCTCGATACTTCGCGTCCCATTATGTACGTCCTACCGTACAATTCAAAAGCAGACTTGCTGACGCTGCGTGCCCAATGTCTGGTGCACGATCTCCCGGATCCCCTGGAACCGTTGGAGATAGACGGAACTCTGCTGCCGCGCTACGTGTTTATTCACGGCGGCCCGCGCGTGTTCACCTATTACACGCCGAAAGAAGAGTCCATTAAGCTGTTCCATAACTATCTCGACTTGCATCGCAGCAATCCAGACCTGGATGTGCAAATGGTGCCAGTTTCGGTGATGTTTGGCCGTGCGCCTGGGCGTGAAAAAGGCGAGGTCAATCCGCCGCTGCGCATGCTGAACGGCGTACAGAAATTCTTTGCTGTGTCCTGGCTGGGTCGCGACAGTTTTGTCCGCTTCTCCCCGTCGGTCTCCCTGCGTCGCATGGCGGACGAACACGGTACGGATAAAATCATCGCTCAGAAGCTGGCTCGCGTGGCGCGCATGCACTTTGCTCGTCAGCGTCTGGCCGCAGTCGGCCCGCGCCTCCCTGCCCGCCAGGACCTGTTCAATAAACTGCTGGCCTCAAAAGCTATCGCTCGCGCGGTAGAAGATGAAGCGCGCAGTAAAAAAATCTCCCACGAAAAAGCGCAGCAAAATGCCATTGCGCTGATGGAAGAGATTGCCGCCAACTTCTCCTACGAGATGATTCGTCTGACAGACCGTATTCTGGGCTTTACCTGGAACCGTCTGTATCAGGGGATTAACGTTCACAATGCGGAGCGTGTACGTCAGTTGGCGCACGATGGGCACGAAATCGTCTATGTTCCGTGCCACCGCAGCCATATGGACTATATGCTGCTGTCGTACGTTCTGTACCACCAGGGGCTGGTTCCGCCGCACATCGCTGCCGGTATCAACCTGAACTTCTGGCCAGCAGGTCCGATTTTCCGTCGTCTGGGCGCGTTCTTTATTCGTCGTACCTTCAAGGGCAACAAGCTCTATTCCACCGTTTTCCGCGAATACCTGGGCGAGTTGTTCAGCCGCGGCTACTCGGTTGAATACTTTGTCGAAGGAGGCCGTTCACGTACCGGGCGTCTGCTCGACCCGAAAACCGGCACGCTGTCGATGACCATTCAGGCGATGCTGCGCGGCGGTACGCGTCCGATTACCCTCGTCCCCATCTACATCGGCTACGAGCACGTAATGGAAGTAGGCACGTATGCGAAAGAGCTGCGTGGCGCGACGAAAGAGAAAGAGAGTCTGCCGCAAATGCTGCGTGGCTTGAGCAAGCTGCGTAATCTGGGCCAGGGGTATGTCAACTTTGGCGAACCGATGCCATTGATGTCTTACCTCAACCAGCATGTACCGGAGTGGCGTGAATCGATCGATCCTATCGAGTCCATCCGCCCGGCCTGGCTGACGCCGACGGTGAATAACATTGCCGCCGATCTGATGGTACGCATTAACAATGCAGGCGCGGCCAATGCCATGAACCTGTGCTGTACCGCGCTGTTGGCCTCCCGCCAGCGCTCTCTGACCCGTGAGCAACTGACTGAACAGCTCGACTGCTATCTGAGTCTGCTGCGCAACGTGCCGTATGCGGCAGATTGTACGGTTCCTGCGCAGAGCGCCAGTGAATTGATCGACCATGCCTTACAGATGAATAAGTTTGAGGTCGAGAAAGACACCATCGGTGACATCATCATTCTGCCGCGCGAGCAGGCGGTATTGATGACGTATTACCGCAACAACATTGCGCATATGCTGGTTCTGCCTTCGTTAATGGCAGCCATTGTGACTCAGCATCGTCGTATTTCACGCGCCGCGCTACAGCAGCATATTGATGCGCTGTACCCGATGCTGAAAGCAGAGCTGTTCTTACGTTGGGAGCGTGATGAACTCGCCGGAGTGATTGACGAACTGGCCAGCGATATGCAGCGCCAGGGACTGATCACCCTGAACGATGACGAACTGCATATCAATCCGGCCCGCTCTCGTACGCTACAGCTGTTGGCGGCGGGTGCTCGCGAGACGTTGCAACGCTACGCCATTACCTTCTGGCTGCTGAGCGCGAACCCGTCTATCAACCGTGGCACGCTGGAGAAAGAGAGCCGCACCGTAGCGCAACGCCTCTCCGTACTGCACGGCATTAACGCGCCGGAATTCTTCGATAAAGCCGTGTTCAGCTCTCTGGTGCTGACGCTGCGTGACGAGGGATTCATCAGCGATACCGGAGATGCCGAACCGGAAGAGACGATGAAGATCTATCAGATGTTGGCCGAACTGGTCACGTCAGATGTGCGTCTGACCATCGAGAGCGCCACACAGGGCGAGTAAGCATAAAAAAACCGGTCGAAATGAAATGACCGGTTTTTTATTTTGCAGGCTAAGCCAAACTCAAAAATGCCAGTAGCTCATCGCCAGCCCTAAGAACAGCACCAGACCGACGTAGTTATTGTTCATAAACGCTTTAAAACAGGCATCACGCTCGCGATTGACGATCAGTTTCTGCTGATATACAAACAGCGCGCCAGCCACCAGCAGAGACCAGTAATAACCCAGTCCCAGCCCGTTTAGCCAACCCACCAGCGCCATCAGCACCAGTACGCCCACCTGCAGGATACCAATAATCAGCTTGTCGTTTTGACCGAACAGAATCGCGGTCGATTTAATGCCGATCTTCAGGTCATCATCGCGGTCAACCATCGCATACTGCGTGTCGTAGGCCACCGCCCAGAGAATATTGGCGAGGAACATCAGCCAGCAGCTCAGCGGTACGGACTCGCTCACGGCGGCGAACGCCATCGGGATCGACCAGCCAAACGCCGCCCCCAGCACCACCTGCGGCAGGTGCGTATAGCGCTTCATGAACGGGTAAACCCACGCCAGCGCTAACGCCGCAACGGACAACAAAATGGTCATCGTGTTGAGCGTCAAAACCAGCAGGAAGGCCAGCAGTACCAATACGACGAACAGCGTTCGGGCCTCTTTTTCAGTGACGGCCCCGCTTGGCAGCGGTCGATTTGCGGTGCGTTTAACGTGTCCGTCAAATTTCCTGTCGGCATAATCATTCACCACGCAGCCGGCGGCGCGCATTAACCAAACGCCAGCGACAAACACCGCCAGGATCCACATTTGCGGCATGCCTGGGGTTGCCACCCACAATGCCCACAGCGTAGGCCAGAGCAGCAGTAAGGCACCGATTGGCTTATCCGTACGCATCAAGCGGTGAAATGCCAGCAGCTTATTCTGCGTCAGACTCCACTCCATCTTTATCTTCCTCTCAGTACAACGGCGATGCAGGTAGAAAAAGCTCGGTAAGCATCAGCGGCTTACCGCTCAGCCGCAGGCGGGAACGGCGCCCCCACAGCGCTGCATCGCGGCCAATCTCAATAAAATCTCGGGTCAATGTCGATGATGTAAACAGGTAACGTCCGAGCGGGGTTTTCCCCAGATTTTGTAAGGCCAGCTCAGGGCCGCACAAGGTTGATTCAGGCACCACGGTCCGCCCGGCAAGCCAGGGTTCACCATCCGCGCATAACAGGATCTCACGTAACCAATAACGGGACTCTTTAGGCAGCAGCGGCAGCTCTTCAGGCACCTCATTTTGCCCAACGAATGCTTCGCGAATCAACGTTACGGTGACCTGTTTTCCCTGCTGCTCAAAACGTTTAGTCATGGAATCTTCCAGTAACAACCAGTCGAGCAGTTGGGCGTCCAGCGCCGGGATCGCATCAAAATAACGCAGCGCACGCAGTTGCGTTAACGCAGGGTGTGGCATGCCTTACTCTCCGATTTATAACTTGAAGGCATTGTATCGCAGAAAATGCATTACGGGGTGAGCAAACACAATTAAGTGATCGCCAGAGCAACATAAGTGTAACAATTAGCACCGAAGGATAAAAAAAGGTGCGCCAGGAGACGCACCAGTTGTTGCAAAATCAACAATGCGGGGCGATGTTTACCCCTTGCCTTTTACACTGCTGATAAAGGTGGATCGGGCAGATTTGGATCCCAGACGCTCAGCTTCATCAAGCAGCTTCAGCGCTTTATCGACATCGCCTTTCGCAACGGCATCCTTAATGCCCTGGTTAAAATAACTTTCCGTGTCGTTCAGCATCGGCTCACTTTTCTTCACCGGTTGTGGCGCTGGAGCAGCAACGGCTGCTGCCGGAGCCGCATAGGTCACCGCAGGCGCGGCGGTATTGCCCACCGTGACAGGACCAGGGCCGGATGAGCCAAACAGCGGCCCGACCAGAACACTGGAGGAGGAGCTGGTTTTGACTTTCAGTTTCAGTAAACCGTCGGTGGTATGACGGGCGATCGGGTCTGGAATATCCGGAATAGCGTTACCTACGCCCTTGGCATAGGCTTTTGCCGGGTCAAGCAGGGTTGTGGTCTGCTGGAGATCTTTATCAGTGGTAAAGACCAAAACATAGAGTTTTTGCTGACCCAGCGCTGGCGTCAGACGCATTACCCCTTCCAGACGATCGGCACTCATCACGCCGGGCTCCTGGTAAGTAAAATAGCTGCTGGGGAAGAACGCAGATGGCGTCATGTTTTGGTCAAGAATTAATACGTTTGGCGCAAATACGCTGGTTTGTTTATTCACTTCACTGGACAGCGTCAGAGTGAGCTCGCCAATATTCGCCGGGACGCTATACGCAGCGACCAGGCCGGTAATACCGGCGACATCCAGACGCTGACCCGCTGTCGCAAGCGGCGAAGACTGGGTTTTGGATTGATCAACAGGTGTCCAGGTTAACTGCTGCAGCGCCGCAGTGGGAATAGATGGGGCCGCGGTGGTGTTCTGCGGAACAATATTCACATCGGCCAGGCTGATGCCAGGAGCGCTGGCAAATAACCCTGCAGATAAACAAAGGGCAACGAGACTTTTCTTCATTTTCATTGTTATCACCTCAGATAGCATGGGTTCAGCGGTGGCCAGGCAATAGCGCGCTAAACCGTAATCAAGAGGGGCTTGCGCCCCTCTTTCGGTCTTTACGTCAGGTTAGTGCTGAATTACCACCAGATTTCCATCTGGGCACCGAAGGACCACTCATCGTTGTCGCCACGGCTGGTTGTGCTGAGGCCAGAGTTCGTTGCCGCTGCGAATTTGGTTACGTCGTTACCATTTTTGATGTAACCCCACTCTTCATCCCATTTTGCATAGGTTGCGAAGACGCGGATTGCCGGACGAGACCAGATGCTGTCACCCGCCTGCCATTGTTGGGCCAGGGTGATTTTGTACTGGCTGTTGCGATCGCTGGTCTGCTGAGATTTGACGTTGTCGTAACCGACTTCCAGCAGGGTGCTCATGATTGGCGTCCATTTATACATCGGGCGAATACCGACGGTGTACCATTCGGTCCCCAGGTCGTTATCCATGTCGAGGTTCTGGTACATACCGACGTACATCAGGTCCCACTTGTCGCCCAGGGAGATTGCACCGTGGTCCAGCACACGGAACAGGCTACCGTTGTTATTCACAACATTGTTGGCATAGTTGGTTTTAACGCCAGTAACGGGATCTTCAATGGTCGTAGTGGAAGAACCATAAGAACCCTGGTTCAGGCCTTTGCCCTGGGTGGTCATGGAATCTGTGGCGTACTGAACGACAAACTTGTTGTAGCCCTTCAGCATGCTCTGGGTATGTTCAGCGGTGAACATCCAACCATCTTTAGATGCGCCGTCCGCCAGCCTGTAATCATCGGTGGTATTCGCGCGACCATAGTCAACGCCCAGTTCCAACATCCCATCCGGGTTAGTTGCCAACTGCGCTAAACGAACGTCAAATACATCGTTCGCGGTGTCTTTGGTACGATCATAGATATTCTGGCTGCTGAAAGCGTATGAACCACCCGCTTCCTGTGAACGGCTCGCTGCCAAAGACAGTTTACCGAAGCCCAGATCGATGTTTTCAATACCGGCGCCAGGACCTGAAATATCCCAGTAGTAGAAGTCGATCATGTGTACGTCATGACGCTGGTAGAAGCGCTTACCGGCCCAGATAGTGGAGCCTGGCAGCCATTCGATCAGGTTTTTACCCTGCACGTTAGCTTCACGGAATGCCGGATCTGTGCCTTCCCAGTCATTCTGCTGTGCGACGGAGTAAGCAACGTTGGTGTCGAAGTAGAAGCTCTTATCGCCTTCTTTCCACACTTCCTGACCTAATTTGATTTCCGCATAGGTTTCACATTCGTTACCGAGACGGTATTTACTTTGTGCACCGGTTGCCTGGAAACACTGTTGTTCACCGCCACTCCCTGTCCAGCCAATACCGGAACGAGCGTAACCGTGGAAATCTACAGCCATTGCCTGAACAGACATAATGCCTGCTGCTACAGCAACCGCCAGAGGGAGTTTGCGCAGAGTAATCATCGTTCTATCTCCTGAGATCATTGCTTTTCTTTAAACGCGTCCCCCTTCGGGCTGCCTCTTTGTTGGCTGCGTTCTTTCACCCCAGTCGCGTACTCTTTGTACACTCCCGGGGATTCATTTACTTGCCGCCTCGATGTAGCTTCGAATGGCTTTGCGTTTCGTTTTTTATGGGGACCTTAAACGCCCGGCTCTTGATGCAACCGACGACATGCAGTGCCATCCTCACGGAACAGATGGCAACGCTCTGGCGGCAGGCCGATAGCGAATGTGGCACCCTCTTCTACCAACACCACGTCGTTCTGGCGGTAAACCAGGTTTTGACGGATGGCGGGGATCTGGATATGAATTTGAGTTTCGTGACCAAGCTGCTCGACCACCTGCACTTCACCTTCGAGGGTGACATCGGCGATATCGCTGGGCAGCAGATGTTCCGGGCGGATACCTAAAGACATGTTGGCACCAACCTGTACCGCATGGCTGTCCACTGGTAGCCATATTTGCTGGCGGTTGGGCAGTTCAACCTGCACCTGATCGATGGCCGTCCCGGTGACTTTCACCGGCAGGAAGTTCATCTTCGGCGAACCAATAAAGCCCGCCACAAAGCGGTCAGCCGGATAGTGGTATAGCTCCAGCGGTTTGCCGACCTGCGCCACGCGACCAGCATCCAGCACCACAATTTTGTCGGCCAGCGTCATCGCTTCGACCTGATCGTGGGTGACGTAAATCATCGTGCGGCCCAGACGTTTATGCAGGCGGGAGATTTCAATACGCATTTGCACACGCAGAGCGGCGTCGAGGTTCGACAGCGGTTCATCCAGCAGGAATACGCGCGGCTCGGCGACCAGCGTTCGGCCAATCGCCACACGCTGACGTTGTCCGCCGGAAAGCGCTTTCGGTTTACGCTCCAGCAGGTGCGCCAGTTGCAGAACTTCTGCGACCTGATTCACGCGCTGATTCATCACCTCTTTTTTTGCGCCAGCCAGTTTGAGGCCAAACGACATATTTTCTGCGACGGATAAATGGGGATACAACGCGTAGGATTGAAAGACCATGCCCACGCCGCGTTCGGCGGGGGGAATGTCGTTCATCCGGGTCTCCCCGATAAACAGGTCGCCACTGGTGATGGTTTCAAGTCCGGCGATCATACGCAGCAAGGTCGACTTACCGCAGCCTGACGGTCCGACAAACACCACGAATTCCCCTTCGTGAATGTCGAGATTGATATCTTTCGATACCACCACGTCACCCCAGGCTTTCGTTACATTTCGCAGCTGTACGCTCGCCATGCCCTTCTCCCTTCGTTACAACCTGTCATCGACAGCAACATTCATGATGGGTTGACTATGCGTGATCCCTTGACTGCGTGAATCCTCCACCCCCGGCTTTTTTATGGGGGAGGAGGCGGGAGGATGAGAGAACAGCGTCTGAGACCCGGGCCGTACGCCGCGGAGGAATTTCGTGATGCAGCCTGCAAAAATCAGTGGGTTTTTATGTGCGCCAGTACGCAATACTCACATTTATGCAACACAGATCACATAAAGAGCGGGTGGGGCGTAGGGGTAAGGAGGATGGAAAGAGGTTGTCGTATAAAGAAACTAGTAACCGTTAAGCCACCTCTGCAAAATCACCAAACAGGATGGGAACTATGAAAATCAAAACTGGCGCACGCATCCTCGCATTGTCTGCATTAACGACGATGATGTTTTCCGCCTCGGCTCTCGCCAAGATTGAAGAAGGTAAGCTGGTTATCTGGATTAACGGCGACAAAGGCTATAACGGCCTCGCTGAAGTGGGCAAAAAATTCGAGAAAGACACTGGTATCAAAGTCACCATTGAGCACCCGGACAAACTGGAAGAGAAGTTCCCACAGGTTGCCGCGACTGGCGATGGCCCGGACATCATCTTCTGGGCACATGACCGTTTTGGCGGCTACGCTCAGTCTGGCCTGTTGGCTGAAATCACCCCAGATAAAGCGTTCCAGGACAAACTCTATCCGTTCACCTGGGATGCCGTACGCTATAACGGCAAACTGATTGCCTACCCGATCGCGGTTGAAGCGCTGTCGCTGATTTACAACAAAGACCTCGTTCCGAACCCGCCAAAAACCTGGGAAGAAATTCCTGCGCTGGATAAAGAGCTGAAGGCGAAAGGAAAATCCGCGCTGATGTTCAACCTGCAAGAACCGTACTTCACCTGGCCGCTGATTGCCGCCGACGGCGGTTACGCGTTCAAGTTTGAAAACGGCAAGTACGACGTGAAAGACGTGGGCGTGGACAACGCGGGCGCAAAAGCGGGTCTGACCTTCCTGGTTGATCTGATCAAGAACAAACACATGAACGCGGATACCGATTACTCCATCGCCGAAGCGGCCTTTAACAAAGGTGACACCGCGATGACCATCAACGGTCCGTGGGCGTGGTCCAACATCGATAAGAGCAAGGTGAATTACGGCGTTGCCCTGCTGCCAACCTTCAAGGGTAAACCGTCCAAACCGTTCGTGGGCGTTCTGAGCGCAGGTATCAACGCTGCCAGCCCGAACAAAGAACTGGCAAAAGAGTTCCTCGAAAACTACCTGCTGACCGATCAGGGTCTGGATGAAGTGAATAAGGACAAACCGCTGGGCGCGGTTGCGCTGAAATCCTTCCAGGATCAGTTAGCGAAAGACCCGCGTATCGCGGCCACCATGGATAACGCCCAGAAAGGCGAGATCATGCCGAACATCCCTCAGATGTCCGCATTCTGGTATGCCGTTCGTACCGCAGTGATCAACGCTGCCAGCGGCCGTCAGACCGTCGATGCCGCGCTGAAAGATGCACAAGGTCGTATCACCAAGTAATACGGTTTCCCTTATTTCTTAGGGAATCAGGTTTATTGAATACGTTGTTACGCGAAATCATTCGCGCTACATCGAGGCGGCAAGGAGGCAAATCCCCAGGAGCTTACATAAGTAAGTGACTGGGGTGAGCTTCCGCAGCCAACAAAGAGGTAGTGCGAAGGATAAAGCGTAAAGAGGATTGATCCCCATGGATGTCATTAAAAAGAAACACTGGTGGCAAAGCGACCGACTGAAATGGTCAGTGATGGGTCTGCTTGGGCTGCTGGTCGGTTACCTTGTTGTTTTGATGTATGCTCAGGGGGAGTACCTGTTTGCCATCATGACGCTGATTTTAAGCTCTGCTGGCCTGTATATTTTTGCTAACCGTAAAGCCTACGCCTGGCGCTATGTTTACCCAGGCGTTGCAGGGATGGGGCTGTTTGTCCTGTTTCCGCTAATTTGTACTATCGCAATTGCCTTTACCAACTACAGCAGCACCAACCAACTGACCTTTGAACGTGCTCAGGAAGTCCTGATGGACCGTTCTTATCAGGCGGGGAAAACCTACAACTTCGGCCTGTATCCGGCGGGTACGGAGTGGCAACTGGCCCTCACCGACGGTGAAACTGGCAAGAATTATCTCTCCGACGCCTTTAAATTTGGCGGCGAACAGAAACTGCAGTTGAAAGAAGCCGAGGCGCTGCCAGAGGGCGAACGTGCGACGCTGCGTATCATCACGCAAAATCGCCAGGCGTTAACCCAACTCACCGCCATCCTGCCAGATGAAAGCAAAGTGATTATGAGTTCACTGCGCCAGTTTTCCGGCACGCAGCCACTCTATACGCTCGCTGATGACGGCACGCTCACCAACAGCCAAAGCGGCGTAAAATACCGCGCCAACAACGATATTGGTTATTATCAGGCAATTAACGCTGACGGTAGCTGGGGTAACGAAAAACTCAGCCCAGGCTATACCGTTGCCATCGGTTGGGACAACTTCACCCGCGTATTTACCGACGAAGGCATTCAGAAACCGTTCTTCGCCATCTTTGTCTGGACGGTGGTCTTCTCCGTTCTGACCGTGATCCTCACCGTGGCCGTGGGGATGGTACTGGCCTGCCTCGTACAGTGGGAGTCTCTCAAAGGCAAAGCGATTTACCGTGTCCTGCTGATTCTGCCGTATGCCGTACCGTCGTTTATTTCGATTCTGATTTTCAAAGGGCTGTTCAACCAGAGCTTCGGTGAAATCAACATGATGCTGAGCGCGCTGTTTGGCATCAAACCGGCCTGGTTTAGCGACCCAACCACCGCGCGTTCGATGATTATTATCGTCAACACCTGGCTTGGTTACCCGTACATGATGATCCTGTGCATGGGTCTGCTTAAAGCGATCCCTGACGACCTGTATGAAGCGTCGGCGATGGATGGTGCAGGTCCGTTCCAGAACTTCTTTAAGATTACGTTGCCACTGCTGATTAAGCCGCTGACGCCGCTGATGATCGCCAGCTTCGCCTTTAACTTTAACAACTTCGTGCTGATTCAACTGTTGACCAACGGTGGTCCAGACCGTCTTGGTACCACCACGCCAGCAGGCTATACCGACCTGCTCGTGAGCTACACCTACCGTATCGCCTTCGAAGGCGGCGGTGGTCAGGACTTCGGTCTGGCGGCGGCGATTGCCACGCTGATCTTCCTGCTGGTCGGTGCGCTGGCCATCGTGAACCTGAAAGCCACGCGTATGAAGTTTGATTAAGGGAGACAACGAACATGGCTATGGTACAACCCAAATCTCAGAAACTGCGTCTCTTAACAACGCACTTGCTGCTGCTGATTTTCATTGCAGCGATCATGTTCCCGCTGCTGATGGTTATCGCTATCTCGCTGCGTGAAGGTAACTTTGCCACCGGCAGCCTGATCCCGGAAAACATCTCCTGGGAACACTGGAAACTGGCGCTGGGCTTTAGCGTTGAGCATGCGGATGGCCGCGTGACGCCGCCGCCGTTCCCGGTGCTGTTATGGCTGTGGAACTCGGTGAAAGTAGCCACCATTACCGCGATCGGTATCGTGACGCTTTCCACCACCTGCGCTTACGCCTTTGCCCGTATGCGTTTCCCGGGCAAAGCAACCCTGCTGAAAGGGATGCTGATATTCCAGATGTTCCCGGCGGTGCTGTCTCTGGTCGCGTTGTATGCTTTGTTTGACCGCCTGGGCCAATACATTCCGTTTATTGGTCTGAACACTCACGGCGGTGTGATCTTCGCCTATCTCGGCGGTATTGCGCTGCATGTGTGGACGATTAAGGGCTATTTCGAAACCATCGACGGTTCGCTGGAAGAAGCGGCCGCGCTGGATGGCGCAACGCCGTGGCAGGCATTCCGCCTGGTGTTGCTGCCGCTTTCCGTTCCGATTCTGGCGGTCGTGTTTATTCTGTCTTTCATTGCCGCGATTACCGAAGTACCGGTCGCATCACTGCTGCTGCGTGATGTGAACAGCTATACCCTTGCGGTAGGTATGCAGCAGTACCTCAATCCACAGAACTATTTGTGGGGCGACTTTGCCGCCGCAGCTGTACTTTCAGCCATTCCGATCACTCTGGTGTTCCTGCTGGCACAGCGCTGGCTGGTCAACGGACTGACGGCGGGTGGTGTGAAAGGTTAAGTTTTACCGAAGTAACTGCCCGGCAACGGGCAATGCCACTGCAACCCTCAACTTATGTTATCCCAACCTGTGACTGTTATTCGGCGCTCTACGGAGCGCCCTTTTTTTATGTTATTTTGCATTACGCTTACGATTATTTCCTTTCGTGCCCCCCATCACTGCAAATCAATTTTTCGCCTGAAACTCGACAAATTAAACAGAATTAGTTTGGCGCAGGCGTTATCGCCATCGGCGTGATCAACCTTAGCTTTACCGTATTGGCGATCATGACGGTGGATAAATTTGAAGAACTGTGGGAACCCGCGGCGGAGAAAACCCAGCCGGCCTCTGCGCAGTAATTTTTACCCAAAACACGCCGCAGCCCAATTGCGGCGTGTTGTCTTTTACTCTCGCTTCAGCCGTTTGGAATTACACAGCCACAGGGTGATCACCAGCAGCAGGATCGCCGCAGAATAGATCAGCACATCCATCGGCGCTTTATGATCGACAATGATCAGCCGCACAATCGCAGTGATCCCGATATAGACAAAGTAGCGTAGCGGAAAGTGAAAACCTGACTGAAAGTACTTCACAATCAGCGCGATAAATTCAAAGTAGAGAAAGTAAACCACCAGCCCTTCCACCAGTTCATACTTGCTGGTTTGTTCCGGCGCGAACAGCACATCCGCCAGATGCAGCGTTTCTTTCCCGAGGAATACGACCAGGATCAGGCCCAGACTCAGCAACCCCAGATTCAACACGGTCTGTAAAATAGTGGAGATAAACTCCACGCGCGGACGAGATAGCGACGTCATAACAGCACCTCTTACTCAGTGGCAAGGTTCCTGTATAACGCAAAAATGTGACAGAGATCTACATTTTTTGTTTATATTTTGTGCAAGAAAGGTCAGCAGGGAATGATGAGTGTCACGACACATTTCACAGGATGAATTATGCAGCTCAGACAATCCGCTGTTCGCAACGTTACCTGCGGTGAGAACGTGGTGATCTATGAACCCGCAAATCTCTACGACTGCACATTAGGGGACAACGTTTTTGTCGGACCATTTGTTGAAATCCAGGGTAATACGCAGATTGGCGCAGACAGCAAAATTCAGTCGCACACCTTCATCTGCGAATATGTCACCCTCGGCGCTCGCTGTTTTATCGGTCACGGCGTGATGTTCGCCAACGATATGTTTCGCGAAGGAAAACCCAATGCCGACCGCAACAGTTGGGGACGTATTACGATTGGCGACGATGTCTCGATCGGCAGCGGAGCGACCATTCTGGCGGTCACTATCTGTGATGGCGTGGTCGTCGGCGCGGGGAGCGTGGTGACCAAATCGATCACCGAGAAAGGCGTGTATGCGGGAAATCCGGCAAAATTATTACGTCGTTTATAGAGCCGGATAAGCGCAGGTCTCATCCGGCCATCTATCAGCGGAAGTTTTCACTCCTGTCGCTGGTCATGTCGTACAGACCAAACTTACGTCCAAGCTGCTGACCGCCATCGCGTGTTAACGGCGTCCAGCCAATCGCCGCACGACTGCGGGTTGGGCCTGACGAGAACAGATCCAGCGGCACAGAAACGTACACCCCTTTGGTAAAATCACCCTCTCCGTACTCATCCGGCGAGGCGTCGGTGATGGTCGCATAGCCCCCCACCACTACGCCGCTGTCAAAGCGTTTCGCCACTTCCAGCGTTCCGCCCTTATCCCCCGCCAGATACTGCCCCACGCTGGCTTTCACCAGTACATCCTGGGCGAACGAAGGATTCCAGTAAGCCGTCAAATGCCCGGTCTTCACGCTGTAGTCGGTAAACTTCATCATATCCTGCGCGCTACGCCAGTCACGCTGTTTCACGTAGTTGGCATCAACACCAAACGCCCAGTTGCTGTCCAGCGGGCGATACAGCACTTCTGCCCCCGCTCCGCCGTACATAGTTTCCAGATAGCCCCCGTAAACCTGTCCGTAGAACCCATTTCCGAGTGACTGGAAGTAGTTGGCCTGCAGGTTATTCACGTAGACATCGTTTTGCACATACTCACGCACATGGGTACGCACGCGTGGTAAATGCGAATCCTGCGGCGGGTTGGTGTAGTTAAACTTGTCATAGTTATTGGCGAGGTTGGCGAACAAACTCCCGGTGGTCAGCAGATGATCGGTAACCCACAAATCCGCCGTTCCCATCACGCCCAACTGATACATATAGAAGTTTTCCGGGCCGCCCACCGACTGATTTAGCACCGGATCGATGTGGAAATTGAAGCGTGACTTATCAATATACCAGCCCTGCTCGGTCGTTTTCGGTACCTCGGGTTCGACGCGTTTTTGTGCCAGCTGAGTTTCATGGCCCAACGGCTCGCCTTCCAGATGGCGCTTGAGGCTGGAAACCTCCGTTTCGGTCGTCACCTGCGGCAAGTTAAGGCGGTTTTCCGTAATGCGGATCGTGCGGATCCCATCGGGAAGATCGTTCATCACGATCCGGTTAGCACGCTCGATCCCTTCGCGCGAATCACGGTATTTCACCTGTTCACCCGTTACATACAGCGTATCGCCCTGCACCTGAATTTTAGGATCCGCCAGCCCGGCATTATATTTCAGCAGCGTTAACTGACTCGCCACCACCGAATGTTGCAGGATGGCATCCTGCGGCTGTGGTTGATATCTCGGGCGGGTATTGTCGTTATAGTTTGGTCGCAGATCGTTAAAGTTAGTCCGCAGCGTGACCCCAAACATCAAGGTGTTCCCGCGCTCATAGCTGAGGTTAACGTCGGCCCAATCGGTGACGCGATAAATAGCGCCGACGTTAAACTTGCTCTTCTGATCCAACTTGCCGGCAAAATCCTGCTGGTAATTATTACCTTCATACTCCAGTTTCAGGCGCAGCGGCTGCCAGGGAGTCTGATATTCTACGCCGCCAAACAGCGACGCCGGGCCGTGGAACATCTGGCTACCGTCAATAGAACCGGCCTGCTTGTAGCTGTTATCGCGATGGCAGAATTTATCACTGTATGAGCAAAACGGATTGCTAACGTTGCCGCTGGTCCCGAGATATCCCCAGCCAAGGCCGAGAGAGAAATCAAACGGGCCCCAGGCTTTGTTCGCCACCACATACTCCGCATCAAACAGGCCGGTTCCGCCGATATCCCGCGCGCCAACCGCCACCTGTGGTATCCAGTAGCTCTCTTCCCACAGGCGAAGTTTGAGATCAAAAGCCTTATCTTTATAAGTCTGATCGCCAGAAAACGACTCCACGCCGCTGTATTTTTTGGTACGCACATCGGTATAGCGCAGGGTGGTTTCCAGCCAGGGGAAGAGTTGTACCGACGCAGAGTAGTAACGGTATTGATCGTTATCGCGGTAGTTAAGGCTCATTTCGCCTTCACGCGCCATGCGTGCGGTTGGGGTTTGCAGCAGTCCCACGCCGCCAAAATCGGACTGGGAAGGTCCAATGGGCGCGGGCCAGGTTTCACCATGGCAGGCAACGCTTACGCCCAGCGCCAGTAAGCTGAGCAGATAAGTTTTTCTCATTATTGGGGTATCCGCTGGGTCAGGGTGCGAAGAATGTCGGCATTGATTTCATCCGGGGTGCTGCGCCAGACAGCATCAGAGAGCCCGACAAAAATGATGCTGCCGGGCATCGGCTCAACGTGACGTTTGTTCCAGTAGGCGACCGGGACTTTTTGCGTGCGTCCGTCGGGATAGATGACCCAGGCATAGCTACGATCTGCGCCGCTGAGCCGACGTTGCCCATCGAGATAGCTGGCGATATCGCGCCCGGGCATAAACGGTTGTTTACCCGGATGACTTAGCAGGCCAAACAGCGTTATATCCGTTGGCTGCGGTCCGACCCACAGCGTGTAATTGCCCTGCAACGGCGGGTTGCCTCGCTCACTGACGCGCACAACATCCGGGTCGAGATTAATCTTCTGTCTGCCGGTCACCTTCAGCGCCTGAATTTGCTGGCGCAATGCGTTGATAGCCGCGGCATCGTCACCGCTTTCTTCAGCGCTGAGCATCGCCAGACGAGCCAGTAATGCCTGCTGCTGACGCTCTGCTTCCGTCGTTGCCCGCTCTTCGCTGATAACCGCTCCTGGCCACCAGCTATTACTCAACCGCGGCTGCCCAACCAGGTCGAGCAGATGTTCGGCCCCGGTCAGCGTCTTTGGCTCTTCGCTGGCGGAGGTAAAGACCTTAACGCTACCCGCAGCAAAAACTGACGCTGCGCTCAGGCTCAATAGCAGCGCCATAACGGCTCGTTTCATCATGATTTTGCCGCCTTAATCAGCGTGGTTTTCACCGGGAAGTAACGTGCGCCAAGATACTGTTCCGATTGGCGAATCTGCCCTTCGCTGTCGATCCAGTAGCGGTTATGCCAGCGAGTTTGATCGGTGGTGACTTCTTCATCAAGGATCCGTACTGGCGTATCTTCGCTACCCACCTTAATGGTGTCAGTGCCATCCCATTCGAAAACCGAGCGGGCGGTGGCATAGCGCACCTGCTGATGTTCGGTCCAGCCCATCGTGCGGGTCCACGTTGCCCCATCGACTATCTGGTTTGGTTTGATGAGTGGATCTGCCGCCAGATTATTCACCTCGATCAGGTTATCCCCGCCGAGATGCGTTTTCACCATGCGCCCAGACTGCGTGACGAGAATGGCCCGATCCTGAGTCACCCATTTCTGCTGTCCGTTTTCCGCGAACGCGAGTACCACAAACAGCTGAGGGCCGCCGTTGAGCTGCATGTACTGGCTGGCGTAGGGCATGTTTTTGATTTCATCGTCCGTCATCTGTACGCCGGGAGTACCAAACACGCTATCCCATAGCGAATGACCCAGCCCTTCGGTGGTGGCTGAGCACGCCTGTAATAACAGGCAAACCATTATCAGCGCTGGTCGCTTCACGACATTTCTCCGCAGCGGCAAAATAACCACACCGAAGTGTGGTTAGAATTAAACGTACCGGTATTACTGGGTACTGGTGGTTGTGGTGGTTGTGGTTCCGGTGTTAGAACCATCGCCGCCACCGGTTGCCGCAAGGGCAACCCCCACCGCAGAACTTACGGTGCTCACGCTGGTTGCGGAGGAACTTCCTGCCGAAACCGACGCGGCAGCCGACCCTGCAGCCTCACCCACCTGAATGGGGGCAGCATAGACAGAAGTCGCCGCAAGCGCAGATATAGCCCAAAGGCCATACAGAACTTTTTTCATCACAAATTCCCTTCATTGTATGAATGGAGATTTACCCAAAAGAATTTCGGGCGAGATCGAGTATACACAAGCCAAAGTGTGCAAATTACGCCAGGCGGGAATTTAGGATAATTAGATAGCAAGAAATAAAATGATTAACGATAGATAATTAAATCAATACAATCAAAAAGTTAAAATATAAAAACAAAAACACAACATCCGGTAATTCTGAAAAAACCAGAAACACGATAACGTTGAATGAATTATTTTAGGATTAAGCTCAATAAAGGTGTAAAGCAAAAACGTAGATATTCTGGCGCCAGATTATAAAAAAGCCGATATTAATATCGGCTTTTTTATAAGTAATCTGCAAATTCATTCGAATTGCAGCAAGGCGGCAAGATCGTTAATCCCCGGGAGCATAGATAGCTATGCGACCGGGGTTAACGAACGCAGCCAACAGCGCTGCGGCTCGAAGGAAGAAGCAGATTAACGCCAGGACTTATAACGGTTAATCAAACCGTTAGTTGAGCAATCATGGCTGGTGATTTCTTTATCATCATTCAGCTCTGGCAGAATGCGATTCGCCAGCTGTTTGCCCAGCTCAACGCCCCACTGGTCAAAGGTGAAGATATTCAGGATCGCGCCCTGAGTGAAGATTTTGTGCTCGTACAGCGCAATCAGCGCACCCAGGCTGAACGGTGTGATTTCGCGCAGCAGGATGGAGTTAGTTGGACGGTTACCTTCGAACACTTTGAACGGCACAACGTGGTCAAGCGTTGCCGGATCTTTACCCTGGTCGCGGTATTCCTGCTCAACCACTTCACGAGATTTACCAAAAGCCAGCGCTTCGGTCTGAGCGAAGAAGTTAGACAGCAGTTTCGGATGGTGATCCGACAGCGGGTTGTGGGTGATTGCCGGAGCGATGAAATCGCACGGTACCATTTTGGTACCCTGATGAATCAGCTGGTAGAACGCATGCTGACCGTTAGTACCCGGCTCACCCCAGATGATTGGGCCTGTCTGGTAATCCACCGCATTGCCGTTACGGTCAACGTATTTACCGTTGGATTCCATATTGCCCTGCTGGAAGTAGGCCGCGAAACGGTGCATATACTGGTCGTACGGCAGAATCGCTTCGGTTTCAGCACCGAAGAAATTGTTGTACCAGATACCGATCAGCGCCAGCAGCACCGGCAAGTTTTTCTCCGCCGGAGTGGTGGAGAAGTGTTTGTCCATGGCGTGCGCGCCAGAAAGCAGCTCAACAAAGTTGTCGAAGCCCACAGAAAGGATGATGGACAGACCGATTGCAGACCACAGGGAGTAACGACCGCCAACCCAGTCCCAGAACTCGAACATATTGGCGGTATCAATACCGAACTCGCCAACCGCTTTACCGTTAGTGGAGAGCGCTGCGAAGTGTTTGGCAACGTGCTTGTTGTCGCCAGCGGTCGCCAGGAACCAGTCGCGCGCGCTGTGGGCGTTAGTCATGGTTTCCTGAGTGGTGAAGGTTTTGGAAGCGACCAGGAACAGCGTAGTCTCCGGATTCACTTTCTTCAGCACTTCGGCAATGTGCGTACCATCGACGTTAGACACAAAATGCATGTTCAGGTGATTTTTGTACGGGCGCAGCGCTTCGGTCACCATGAACGGGCCGAGGTCTGAACCGCCGATACCGATGTTCACGACATCAGTAATGGCTTTACCGGTATAGCCTTTCCAGCTTCCGGAGATAATCGCTTCAGAGAAGGATTTCATCTTCTTCAGCACCGCATTCACTTCCGGCATCACATCTTTGCCGTCAACGATGATTGGAGTGTTGCTACGGTTGCGCAGCGCCACGTGCAGCACGGCACGATCTTCAGTGCGGTTAATTTTCTCACCGGAGAACATGGACTTGATGGCGCCTGCCAAATCGGTCTCTTTCGCCAGATCCTGCAGTTTAGCCAGCGTCTCTTCAGTGATGCGGTTTTTGGAGAAATCCACCAGCATCAGATCGTCAAACGTAGCGGAAAATTTAGCGAAACGATCGCTATTTTTCGCGAACAGATCCGCGATAGTAACGTCTTTCATCTCTTCAAAGTGTTTTTGTAGTGCCTGCCAGGCTGAGGTCTGCGTTGGATTGATGTTTTTCATTAGCAATACTCTTCTGATTTTGAGAATTGTGACTGAGATCGATTGTAACGCCAGTCACAGAAAAGTGTGATTGTTTTAATGCCATCGCCCTTGTATCCATCGAACCAGGGTAAAAAGTATAGATGTTATAAGCGCTGTTACTGAACGGAAACGCAGCATGAAAAATCCGCATAATCCCAGCGTTGACAGTGCAAGCTACACATTTTATTTATAAATACGGTATTTGCATTTGCGCCTGCACCGGTTTTCGTTCTGCCTTATGTGCCATGGTCGCTCTATTCATTCCCTGACACGAGGTAGTTATGACTGATGTAGTTGTCTCCAAGTTTGGCGGTACCAGCGTGGCGGATTTTGATGCCATGAATCGCAGCGCTGATGTGGTGCTTTCTGATGCTAACGTCCGTGTAGTGGTACTTTCCGCTTCCGCTGGAATTACCAACCTGCTGGTCGCACTGGCTGAAGGGCTGGAGCCAACCGAGCGCTTCGAAAAACTCGACGCTATTCGTCAAATTCAGTTCAATATTCTGGAACGCCTGCGTTATCCGAACGTAATTCGTGAAGAGATTGAACGTCTGCTGGAAAACATCACCACGCTGGCAGAAGCGGCGTCACTGGCGACCTCAACCGCCCTGACCGACGAACTGGTCAGCCACGGTGAACTGATGTCTACCCTGTTGTTCGTCGAAATCCTGCGTGAACGCAACGTGCAAGCACAGTGGTTTGACGTGCGTAAAGTGATGCGCACCAACGATCGTTTTGGTCGCGCAGAACCCGACGTCGCGGCGCTGGCTGAACTGGCAACGCTTCAGTTGGCCCCGCGTCTGAGCGAAGGTCTGGTAATCACTCAGGGTTTTATCGGCAGCGAAGGCAAAGGCCGCACCACCACGTTGGGGCGCGGCGGTAGCGATTATACAGCCGCCCTGCTGGCCGAAGCGCTGCACGCAACGCGCGTCGATATCTGGACCGATGTTCCTGGCATTTACACTACCGATCCGCGCGTTGTTCCTGCAGCGCAGCGTATTGATGAAATCGCCTTTGAAGAGGCCGCGGAAATGGCGACCTTTGGCGCGAAAGTGCTGCACCCGGCAACCCTGTTGCCGGCCGTACGTAGCGATATCCCGGTATTTGTTGGCTCCAGCAAGGATCCAAAAGCAGGCGGTACGCTGGTCTGCAATAAAACCGCGAATCCACCGCTGTTCCGTGCGCTGGCGCTACGCCGTAAGCAGACGCTGCTGACGCTGCATAGCCTGAATATGCTGCACTCTCGCGGCTTTTTAGCAGAAGTGTTCGGCATCCTTGCACGCCACAATATCTCGGTAGATTTAATTACCACATCTGAAGTCAGCGTAGCGCTGACGCTGGATACCACCGGCTCAACCTCCACCGGCGATACGCTGTTAACGCAGTCTCTGCTGATGGAACTGTCTGCCCTGTGCCGGGTTGAAGTCGAAGAAGGCCTGGCGCTGGTGGCGTTGATTGGCAACGACCTGTCCAAAGCCTGCGGCGTGGGTAAAGAGGTATTTGGTGTACTGGAGCCGTTCAACATCCGCATGATTTGCTACGGCGCGTCCAGCCATAACCTGTGCTTCCTGGTGCCCGGTAGCGAAGCCGAACAGGTGGTACAGAAGCTGCATCATAATTTGTTTGAATAATATTTCATCACGCGATAAACAATAACTATAGCCGGGCTCGAACCCGGCTTTTTTATAACAACACAACACATTTCAATCGCAAGGAAGATAACATGCTCGCTACTCTCACGCGGCTGTTCCCGTTATGGGCGCTGCTGCTCTCTGTTATTGCGTATTACACGCCCTCCACCTTTACGCCTGTCGGGCCATTCGTACCGTCGTTGCTGATGCTGATCATGTTCGGCATGGGCGTTCACCTGAAGGTGGACGACTTTAAACGCGTACTCTCACGCCCCGCACCTGTCGCGGCGGGTATTTTCCTGCACTATCTGGTGATGCCGCTCGCCGCATGGATTTTGGCGCTGGCATTTAATATGCCACCGGAACTGTCGGCAGGGATGGTGCTGGTCGGTAGCGTTGCCAGCGGAACCGCATCGAACGTCATGATCTATCTGGCAAAAGGTGATGTGGCGCTCTCCGTGACTATTTCATCGGTTTCAACGCTGGTCGGCGTTGTCGCCACGCCGCTGCTGACACGGCTGTATGTCGACGCGCATATCCAGGTGGATGTGATGGGTATGCTGCTGAGTATTCTGCAGATCGTGGTCATTCCGATTGCTTTGGGGCTGGTCATTCACCATCTGTTTCCACGCGTCGTAAAAGCCGTGGAACCGTATCTGCCGGCGTTTTCTATGGTGTGTATCCTGGCGATCATCAGCGCCGTCGTGGCGGGGTCCGCCTCGCACATTGCGTCTGTCGGCTTTGTGGTGATTATCGCCGTAATCCTGCATAACACCATTGGCTTGCTCGGCGGCTACTGGGGCGGAAAACTGTTTGGTTTCGACGAGTCAACCTGTCGTACGTTGGCTATTGAAGTGGGCATGCAGAATTCAGGCCTTGCCGCTGCGCTGGGCAAAATCTACTTTGGCCCGCTCGCGGCGCTGCCCGGCGCGTTGTTCTCCGTCTGGCATAACCTTTCCGGTTCGCTGCTGGCAGGTTACTGGTCCGGTAAACCGATTAAAGAAAAAGAACGCTGCTAATTGACGGCGGCAGGCCGGATAGCAGCTAACACCTTATCCGGCCTACCCAGCCTCTGCACTTTGCCGTACACTGCGGATATCGGCTAACAGAGGGCACCCTTATGGCACTCCCCCGCATTACCCAAAAAGAGATGACCGAGCGCGAACAGCGTGAACTGAAAACGCTGCTCGACCGCGCGCGCATTGCGCATGGTCGGCTGCTGACCAACGCTGAGACCAACAGCATCAAGAAAGAGTACATCGATAAACTGATGGCCTTGCGCGAAGCAGAAGCTAAAAAAGCCCGCCAGTTGAAGAAAAAGCAGGCTTATAAACCGGATGCGGAAGCATCATTTTCCTGGTCAGCGAATACGCCAACGCGCGGCAGACGTTAACGCCCTTTCTTCTTACGCCCCGGCGAGGTAAAACGCTTCCCGTTTGCCGCCGGGCGCGATTTCTCTTTCTCAGCCGATTTTTCGATTTTCACTACCGGGCGCTTAATGCCTGCGGTTTTTGGCTTCGCTTTCGCCTTCGGTTTGGCTTCTGAGGACGAGTTCTCAATCAGCTTGAACAGGTCGATCAGTTCGTCATCCGTCAGGTCGCGCCATTCACCCAGCGGCAGGCCGGACAGACCAACGTTCATGATACGTGTACGCTCAAGCTTAGTAACTTCATAGCCAAAGTGCTCGCACATACGACGGATCTGGCGGTTCAGCCCCCGAATCAGCGTGATGCGAAACACAAACGGCGCTTCTTTCTTGACCTTACATTTCTTGGTAACGGTGCCAAGGATTGGCACACCGGCACTCATCCCACGGATAAAGTCATCAGTGACCGGCTTATCTACCGTCACCAGATACTCTTTTTCGTGATCGTTACCGGCACGCAGGATTTTATTCACCAGGTCGCCGTGGTTGGTCAGAAAGATAAGCCCCTGGGAATCTTTGTCCAGACGACCGATTGGGAACACGCGCTTGCTGTGGTTAACAAAATCAACAATGTTGTCGCGTTCGCTGTCTTCAGTGGTGCTGACAATCCCTACCGGCTTGTTCAGCGCGATAAAAACCAGATCTTCCGCTTCACGCGGCTCAATCAACCGACCATTCACTTTTACGACGTCGCCAGGCATCACCTAATCGCCAATGGTGGCGCGTTTACCATTCAGGAAGACATTCCCTTGTTCGATAAAGCGATCCGCCTCGCGGCGCGAGCAGATTCCGCTTTCACTGATGTATTTATTTAATCGGATGGATGAGTCGGGCAGCATAATTTCTCCTTTGACAGCGAAATATACCCTACCTTGCGGGGGATAAAAAAGCAGAGCGTGAAAATGTGCTATCGCATCTGATTACGTAATGCCTGCGGGCTGATACCAAATCGTTTTTGAAAGTGGTAACGCAAAGAGTTTGCGCTGCCGAACCCGGTTTGCTGCGCGATCTGCTCAATACTGATATGGGATGTATTGAACGCCTGCTGCGCACGGTTTAGCCGTTCATTCATCAGCCAACGTGCGGGAGTAAGCCCCGTTGACTCCTGAAATCGCCGCATCAACGTTCGGGGACTCATACCGACCTGGCTGGCCAGAGCGTCAAGAGTATGCTTCTGCGCGATATTGTTATGTAACCAGTCAAGCAAAAGACCAAAACGCTGGCTTTCCCGACTGCGGGCGACAGGACGCAGTTGCTGCTGAGTCTGGCTGCCATCCCTGTGGGGCTGCAGCACCAGGCGACGGGCCACGTTATTGGCAATCTCAAGTCCAAAATCAGTGCGCACCACATGCAAACATAAATCAATCCCTGCCGCACTACCTGCCGAAGTGAGCACGTCGTGGTCACCGACATACAGGACATCTTCCACAACGTTGATGGCGGGAAAGCGTCGCTGGAGTTCACTGACGTAACGCCAGTGCGTCGTCGCCTTACGGTCATCCAGCAAACCTGCCGCAGCCAGAACAAATACACCAGAACAGATAGAGATGATTCGACAACCGCGTTGATGTGCTTCACGAAGCGCATCGCATAATGCTTCCGGGACCGGTGAGCTCACGTCACGCCAGCCAGGAATGACAATAGTGTCTGCTTCCTGCAGCAATTCATATCCACCGTCCACCACGATACGAACCCCGCCAGTTGCCCTTAATTCACCTTGATCAACCGAAGCCACGGCAAAACGATACCAGCCCTCTCCCAGTTCAGGTCGCGGAAGCCCAAAAACTTCCACTGCGACGCCAAACTCAAAAGTACATAGCCCGTCATAAGCGAGTGCAACGACCAACGGGCGAGAAGATGTTGTCATGATCCTGGCGGAATCTGTCATGGTCAGAGGGTGTTTCAAGGTTAATTTTTTGATGAGATAAGAGGTAACACAACAGCTGATTTCACCACAAGAGAAAACAACACTATGAGTACCGTAACAGATATTCCAGCCGCTTCATCTGCACAAGCTATCGCCCATTTCCAGCAACGTCTGAATATGGAGACGGATTGTTCTGACGTTCATTCCGCGATGGCTGCAGACGACAAAGATTTTGTGCTTTTACATGTGGTGGGGAGTGCAGAGAGTTTTTCCCGTTGTCATGTCCCTGGCGCGATTCATCTCCCCCATCGACTGATAAATACGGAATCCTTGAAAAAATGGCCACAGGACACACTGTTTGTCGTCTATTGCGCTGGCCCACACTGTAACGGGGCCGATCGCGCGGCGCTGAAGTTGGCGCAGCTAGGTCGACCGGTGAAAATAATGATTGGTGGTATTAAGGGCTGGGAGGACGAAGGCCTGGCGTTTGCCACTACGCAATAGGACGCTGTTTCAATAGATTGATCGTTGTTAAGTCTGAACGGGCTTTTCCAACAGGAGGTTGTGGTTAACCCGTTCGGCTTTCCCCCCTTCCAACATCGTGAGCCATATCAGTAAGGCGTTACGCTGATAGTGGTAGCATTAGCGCGGTTTGTAATTTTCTGATTACATGGAGAAATGATGGAACTGCTTTTATTGAGTAACTCGACGCTGCCGGGCAAAGGCTGGATGGAACATGCGCTACCGCTGATTGCTGAGCAGCTGAATGGTCGCCGTACGGCGGTGTTTATTCCGTTCGCTGGCGTGACGCAAACCTGGGATGAATACACGGCGAAAACGGCAGCCATCTTTGCGCCAATGGGCGTCAACGTTACTGGCATTCATACCGTTGCCGATCCGATCGCTGCCATTGAAAACGCAGAGCTGGTGATTGTCGGCGGGGGTAACACCTTCCAGTTACTGAAAGAGAGCCGCGAGCGCGGACTGCTGGCGCCGATTGTGGATGTCGTCAAACGCGGTGCGCTTTACATCGGCTGGAGCGCAGGTTCTAACCTCGCCTGCCAGACCATCCGCACCACCAACGACATGCCGATTGTCGATCCAAAAGGTTTTGATGCCCTGGGTCTGTTCCCGCTGCAGATTAACCCACATTTCACCAATGCGCTTCCGGAAGGCCACAAAGGCGAAACGCGTGAACAGCGTATTCGCGAGCTGCTGGTTGTGGCACCAGAGCTGACGGTGATTGGTTTGCCGGAAGGAAACTGGATTAAGGTGAGTAACGGCCAGGCGGTTCTTGGCGGTCCGAACACCACTTACGTCTTTAAAGCGGGTGAAGACGCGGTTGCCCTCGAAGCAGGTCACTGCTTCTAACCGACGTTGCCGGATAACGGCATAAATGCCTTATCCGGCCAACCGGTCCACCTCACTCAATAATCGTCGCGCTCATCGTCCTCATCCGGCTGTTCCAGCACGCTATAGGCCACGGAACAAAACAGCGAGTTCAGACGCTGCATATCGCCCAGCAGCGCCAGGTGCAAGGAGCTGGTCTCGATGCTCTGCACGTTCTGCTGATGCAGACGGTCAACGTGCGCATGCGAATAACGACGGTTGAGAATACGGAAACGGTGCTTGCTACGGCGCAGACGACGGGCGCTGGTCACGTCACCAGAGAAGAACACCGACATCGCCAACTGCAGATTGCTGAGCAGCTGATCGAAGAGCGCATCCAGCTCTTTCAATCCTTCCACGGAGAATGCGCGACGGGCAGCCAGCGACTTATCCGCTATCTCACTGCCCATACGTTCGACAATATCGGAAGCCTGCTCGAGGTTAAGCGACATTTCGATAATCTCCGCCCAACGGCGTGATTCCTCTTCCGCCAGTTCATCCTTTGGCATCCGCGCCAGATAGAGCTTGATTGCCGTGTATAGCACGTTAATGTCGTCCGCCATCCTGCGCAGTTCTTTCTCTTCACGCGGCTCGCCGTGCATCACCTTCTTCAGCCCGTCCATCATCTGCTCCATCGCGTCGCCGATGCGCAGAGCTTCACGAGCGGCATTGGCCAGGGCCAGCGTCGGCGTATCCAGCGCACTGACGTCCAGATGCTTGGGCTTCAAATGCGCATCCAGCTCCGGCTCATCGCGGATGATGCGCTTACAAAAACGCGCCATCGGTTCTGCGAACGGCACCATCGCCACACAGCGCACCAGGTTGTAGAAGACATGGAAGTAAATAACCAGTTCAGATTTCGGCAGCGGCAGTTCATCCATCAGATTTGCCAGCGGATGAACAAACGGCAGGATAATCAGGCTTCCCACCAGCTTAAACAGCAGGCTACCGAGCGCCACACGGCGGGCGGCGGCGTTAGCGGCGCTGTTATTAAGCATCGCCAGCAGGCCAGAGCCGAGGTTGGCGCCAATCACCAGACACAACGCCACCGGGAACGAGATAATGCCTGCCGCGGTCAGCGTTGCCGTCAGCAGCACCGCCGCAAGGCTGGAGTAACTGATAATCGCGAACATGGCGCCAATCAGCGCATCCAGCATGATATCGCCGGTGAGCGAGGCGAAAATAACCTGTACGCCGTTAGCCTGGGTGATCGGTGTTACCGCCTGCACAATCAGTTCCAGCGCCAGTAAAATCAACCCCAGTCCAATACCAACCCGCCCCAGTTGCCCCACGCGAGACTGCTTACGTCCGAGAAAGAAGATCACGCCGATAAAAATCAGCAGTGGCGACAGCCAGGAGAGATCGAAGGTCAGGATACGCGCCATCAGCGCGGTCCCGACGTCGGCGCCAAGTACAATCACCAGCGCAGGGGTGAGCGCCACGAGGTCCTGCGCGACAAACGAGGTCACCAGCATGGTGGTGGCGTTGCTGCTTTGCACCAGCGCCGTCACGCCGATACCCGCACAAAAGGCGAGCGGCTTCTTTTCAACGCTACGGCTGAGCACGGTGCGCAAGCGGGCGCCAAAGACGCGCATCACGCCGGTACGCACGATGTGGGTGCCCCACACCAGCAGCGCGACGGCAGAAAGCAGATGTAGCAGAGTTAACACGGAATCAGGTTCTCCTTATCGTTATATGTTCCTGAGGCCGAAGCCTTCATCCAGTATAAGGGTTTAAACGTAATAAAGAGACAAGGCACTCATTGAGTGCCTTGTTTGTTGTAAATAAAGATGACAGTTTTGTGAATCAGTCAGCGTCATAGCCCAGATTAGGCGCTAACCAACGTTCGACTTCCGCCACGCTCATGCCTTTACGGAAGGCGTAATCTTCAACCTGATCGCGCTGGATTTGCGCCACGGCGTAGTACTTGCTGTCTGGATGACTGAAATACCAGCCGGAAACCGACGCACCTGGCCACATCGCGAAGGATTCGGTGAGCTTCATCCCGGTGTGCGCCTCCACATCCAGTAGTTCCCAGATGGTGGCCTTTTCGGTGTGTTCCGGGCACGCCGGATAGCCCGGTGCCGGGCGAATTCCCTGATAGTTTTCGCGGATCAGCTCCTCGTTGCTGAGGTTCTCATTCGCCGCATAGCCCCAGTAGACTTTACGCACGCGCTCGTGCAGATATTCCGCGAACGCTTCCGCCAGGCGGTCGGCGATCGCTTTCACCATGATCTTGTTGTAGTCGTCATGCTGGGCTTCGAAGGCGTCCGCCAGTGCATCTTCCTCCAGACCGCCGGTAACTGCGAAAGCACCGATGTAATCCGCTTTGCCACTCAGTTTCGGCGCAACAAAGTCAGACAGGCAGTAGTTGGCGAAACCGACTTTTTCCGTCTGCTGGCGCAGGTGATGACTGACGTTGATGACGTGCGTACGCGTCTCGTCACGGTAAATCTCGATGTCGTCACCCACGCGGTTAGCCGGGAACAAGCCCACCACGCCGCGCGGATTCAGGGTCTTCTCAGCGCTGAGTTTATCCAGCATATCATTGGCGTCTTTGAACAGACGTTTCGCCTCTTCTCCCACCACCTCATCTTCGAGGATGCGCGGGTATTTCCCGGCCAGCGACCAGGTCATAAAGAACGGCGTCCAGTCGATGTAGTTGCGCAGCGTTTCGATGCTGGCTTCAACGCTCTGTACGCCGAGGCGGTGCGCCACCGGCGGCGTGTAGTTTTCCCAGTCGAAGGCCAGATCGTTGTCGCGGGCAGCCTGTAACGTTACTGGTGGGGTCCGCGGTTTCTTACGCGCATGCTGGATACGCACGGTTTCGTACTCTTTACGCGTACGGGCGACAAAGTCATCGCGCTGAGTGTCAGAGAGGAGTGCGGCGACTACGCCAACGGTACGCGAGGCGTTCTGCACATAAACCGTTGGACCACTGTAGTTCTGCTCGATTTTCACCGCCGTGTGCGCTTTTGAGGTGGTCGCGCCGCCAATCAGCAACGGAATAGTGAACCCCTGACGCTCCATCTCTTTCGCCACGTTGACCATTTCGTCCAGCGACGGGGTAATCAGCCCGGAAAGACCAATCAGATCGGCATTCACTTCACGTGCCGTTCTGAGGATTTTCTCCGCTGGCACCATCACGCCAAGATCGACGATTTCGTAGTTGTTACATTGCAGCACCACACCAACGATGTTTTTGCCGATATCGTGCACATCGCCTTTCACGGTAGCAATGACCATCTTGCCGTTGCTGGAGCCTTTCTCTTTGCTGGCCTCAATGTACGGTTCGAGGTAGGCCACCGCCTGCTTCATCACGCGGGCGGACTTCACCACCTGCGGCAGGAACATTTTGCCCTCGCCAAACAGATCGCCAACCACGTTCATCCCGTCCATCAGCGGCCCTTCAATCACCTCGATCGGACGCGCGGCCTGCTGGCGAGCTTCTTCAGTATCCTGCTCAATAAATTCGGTAATGCCTTTCACCAGCGAATATTCGAGGCGCTTTTTCACGTCCCAACTGCGCCATTCCGCCATCTGGGCATTGGCAGTGTCATCAGTTTTGCTACCGCGATATTTCTCAGCCAGCTCCAGCAGACGCTCGGTGCCATCGTCACGACGGTTGAGGATCACATCTTCAACCGCATCGCGCAGCTCGGCGGGCAGGTCGTCGTAGATCGCCAGTTGTCCGGCGTTGACGATCCCCATGTCCATGCCGTTGCGAATGGCGTAGTAAAGGAATACCGCGTGAATGGCTTCACGAACCGGGTCGTTACCACGGAAGGAGAACGACACGTTGGAGACGCCGCCGGAGATCAGCGCGTGCGGTAGTTCGCGTTTGATGTCCTCACAGGCACCGATAAAGTCCTGGGCGTAGTTGTTGTGCTCATCAATCCCGGTCGCGACCGCAAAGATGTTCGGGTCGAAGATGATGTCTTCCGGCGGGAAGCCTACCTCTTCGGTAAGAATTTTGTACGCCCGCCGGCAAATCTCAATTTTACGCGCACGGGTGTCGGCCTGCCCCTGCTCGTCAAAGGCCATCACCACCACTGCGGCACCGTAGCGTCGCAGCAACTTCGCGTGGTGGATAAAGGTCTCAACCCCCTCTTTCATCGAGATGGAGTTAACGATGCCTTTACCCTGAATGCACTTCAGCCCTTTTTCGATGACGTCCCATTTCGAGGAGTCGATCATAATCGGCACGCGGGCGATATCCGGCTCACCGGCGATAAGGTTGAGAAAACGCACCATCGCCGCTTCGGCGTCGAGCATCCCCTCATCCATGTTGATATCGATAATCTGTGCGCCGCTTTCCACCTGCTGACGGGCGACATCCAGCGCTTCGTTGTATTTCTCTTCTTTGATCAGTCGCTTAAATTTCGCCGAACCGGTGACGTTGGTACGCTCGCCGACGTTCACAAACAGGCTATCGTCGCCAATATTCAACGGTTCAAGGCCAGACAGACGGCAGGCTACCGGGATTTCCGGCAAGCGGCGCGGCGGCAAACCTTCCACTGCGCGGCTCATCGCGGCGATGTGTTCCGGCGTGGTGCCGCAGCAGCCGCCGACCACGTTGAGGAAGCCCGCTTGCGCCCACTCGCGTATTTGCGCCGCCATAGTGTCTGCATCAAGATCGTATTCGCCAAAGGCGTTCGGCAACCCGGCGTTCGGGTGCGCGGTAACGTAGCATTCGGCAATGCGCGACAGCTCCTGCACGTACTGGCGCAACTCGTCAGGGCCTAAGGCGCAGTTCAGACCGAAGGTCAGCGCATCGGCGTGGCGCAGTGAGTTATAGAACGCTTCGGTTGTCTGACCGGAGAGCGTACGCCCGGAAGCATCGGTGATAGTGCCGGAGAGCATAATCGGCAACTCAACGCCCAGCGCTTCAAATTCGGTTTTAACCGCGAAAATAGCGGCTTTGGCGTTCAGGGTATCGAAGACGGTTTCAATCAGGATCAGGTCGCTGCCACCTTCCACCAGCGCTTTGGTGGATTCACGGTAGGCGGCCACCAGCTGATCAAAGGTAATATTGCGGTAAGCCGGGTCGTTGACGTCAGGCGAGATAGACGCCGTACGGTTGGTTGGGCCAAGCACGCCCGCGACATAGCGCGGTTTTTCCGGTGTGCGTGTCGTCCATTCGTCTGCCGCCGCGCGCGCCAGTTTGGCTGCCGCAAAGTTGATTTCCGCCGACAGGGATTCCATCTGGTAATCCGCCATGGCGATAGTCGTGGAGTTAAAGGTGTTGGTTTCGATGATATCCGCGCCCGCCTCAAAATAGGCGTTATGGATGGCGGCGATCACCTCAGGTTTGCTGAGCACCAACAGGTCGTTGTTGCCTTTCAGATCGCACGGCCAGTCGGCAAAACGTTCGCCGCGGAAATCCTCTTCGCTCAGACGATATCCCTGGATCATGGTGCCCATACCGCCGTCCAGCACCAGAATACGTTCATTTAACTGCTGACGTAATTGTTCAACTTTGCTGCTCACACTCGCTCCCGACAACGCTCAACCAGACCGAAAAAAACTCAACAGACCATACTGGCACAAACCTGAGAGGTGGAAAAGAGAACAACGGCCAACATGAGACATGTTCAGCTTCACTCATCCGATCAGTACAGGAATTCTTGCATTATAATTGAATAAAACGAAAATGATTTCCACGATACAGAAAAGGAGTCCGCCATGGTTGCCACAATCCCCGCGAAACGCGGTAGAAAACCCGCCGCTGCTACTACGCCTGCAACCGGGCAGGTTCAGTCTCTGACTCGCGGCCTGAAGCTGCTGGAGTGGATTGCAGAATCCAACGGCAGCGTGGCGCTAACCGAGCTGGCACAGCAGGCCGGCTTGCCAAACTCCACGACTCACCGTTTGTTGACCACCATGCAGCAGCAAGGATTTGTCCGTCAGGTGGGTGAATTAGGCCACTGGGCCGTGGGTGCGCATGCGTTTATCGTCGGCAGCAGCTTTTTGCAAAGCCGTAATTTGCTGGCGATTGTCCACCCGATCCTGCGCAAGCTGATGGAAGACTCCGGTGAGACGGTAAACCTGGCCGTGTTAGATCAAAGCGACCATCAGGCCATTATTATCGACCAGGTGCAGTGTACCCAACTGATGCGCATGTCCGCGCCTATCGGCGGCAAACTGCCGATGCACGCCTCCGGTGCGGGTAAGGCGTTTTTAGCCCAACTGAGTGAAGAACAGGTGACTGGCCTGCTGCACCGTAAAGGGCTGCACGCTTACACCCACGCCACGCTGGTGTCGCCGGTGCATCTGAAAGAGGATTTAGCCCAAACGCGCAAGCGCGGCTACTCCTTTGATGATGAGGAGCATGCGCTGGGTCTACGCTGCGTGGCGTCGTGCATTTATGATGAACACCGCGAGCCGTTTGCCGCTATTTCCATCTCCGGACCCATTTCGCGCATTACCGACGATCGAGTGACCGAGTTTGGCGCCATGGCGATCAAAGCGGCGAAAGAAGTCACGCTGGCATACGGCGGATTTCGTTAAGAAAGGGTTGCCGGACATCAAGCCGCAAATCTGATGCAAAACCGCTGTTTGCGCCGGTAGGCGTAAACATCTTCCACGTGTCCTTCACGGATCCGCGTTTGCAGACCTCGCCAGTAGTCGGCACTGAACAGGTCAGCATGCATCTCTTCAAATAGCGGCCCGATACGCGGGTCAGCGCATAGCCAGTGACGAAACTCTTCCGGGAAGACATCCCCCGGCGATACGCTATACCACGGTTCAGCGCTCATCTCATCTTCCGGGTAACGCGGCGGCGGGATATGACGGAAATTCACCTCCGTCATGTAGCAAATTTCATCGTAGTCGTAGAACACCACGCGCCCGTGGCGAGTCACGCCGAAGTTCTTAAACAGCATATCGCCGGGGAAAATATTGGCGGCGGCCAGCTGACGAATGGCATTGCCGTACTCTTCAATAGCATCGCGCAGTTGCTGGCCTTCGACCTGCTCCAGCCAGATATTCAGCGGCACCATCCGTCGTTCGATATACAAATGGCGAATGACAATCTGCTCGCCGAGATCGGTAATTTTTTCCGGGGCTTCCTGTAGCAACAGCGCCATCAGCGACGGATCGATTTGCCGTTTATCCAGCACAAAGTTCTCGAACTCCTGAGTATCAGCCATCCGCCCGACACGATCGTGCTCCTTGACCAGTTGATAACAGGCGCGGACGTGGGCGGCCGACATCTCTTTTTGCGGCGCAAATTTGTCTTTGATGACTTTAAAGACGCGGTCGAAGCCCGGCAGGGTAAACACCAGCATCACCATGCCGCGGATCCCCGGCGCTTCGATAAATTGCTCATCGCAATGGGCAAGATAGAGCAGATATTCGCGGTAACTTTCTGTCTTCGCGTGTTTCTGACAACCAATCGCCATATACAATTCAGCGGTGGTTTTACCGGGCAGGATCTCGCGCAGCCACTCCACTAACGCGGCGGGCAGCGGGGCGTAAACCATAAAATACGAGCGGGCGAAGCCAAACACGATACTGGCCTCCGCCGTCGTGGTCAGGCAGGTATCGACAAACAGTTCACCCTCGTCAGTACGGTGAATTGGCAGTAAAAACGGCAGCGTCCCGGAAGGGGTAATCAACTTCCCGACCAGCCAGGCGGCCTTGTTGCGATAAAACAGTTCGTTCGCCACCTGCAAATGACTGCGCTGCAACACATCCGCCCCCAGCGTTTCGGTCAGGTGTTCGATGATGTAGTGGATATCCCGATGTCTGTTCTGCCACGGCAGACGCAAGGGCAGATCGCTGAGGACGCGCGTAAGCAGCCACTCCCAGCCGGTATCGGGAAAAAAGTCTTTCGCCAACGGGCGTGGGATCGTGCGAAAACGGCGCTCTGGCTGAGAGCTGAAAATAAACAGTCGCTCGGGAGTCAGCGAGCGGTGGTCAAATAACCGGCAATAGACGGAGTTAAAGAAACTCTCCGCAATCTCGAAGCGTGGATAATCTGGCAATAGCCGGGTGTAATGCTCTTTCACGCGAAGTAAAAAATCCGCGTCGGTACTTTTGCCGTCAGTAATGCAGCGCAGTTGCTCCACCACCAGACCCACATGATGATCGTAAAGGTGGATACGGCTTTTCATCGCCTGCTGAACCGCGTGCCAGTCGGCATGTTCAAAACGCTGCTGCGCGCCGGAGGTCACTTCCAGAAAACGCCCGTACTGGGCGTCGAAACCTTGCAAAATCGTCTGAGCAATCAGTAATTCCAGGCCACGCGTCATCAATTTCTCCCATCCGGCACAATGTCATGCCGGATGGCGCGTTCGCTTATCCGGCCTACATCCCTTCGTAGGCCCGGTAAGCGCAGCGCCACCGGGCATTGATCAAAACTGCGATTCTTCAGTCGAGCCGGTCAGCGCGGTCACTGAAGAAGTGCCGCCCTGAATGATGGTGGTTACTTTGTCGAAGTAGCCTGTCCCTACTTCCTGCTGATGGGACACGAAGGTGTAGCCATCTTTAGCCGCCGCAAATTCCGGCTGCTGAACCTTCTCAACGTAGTGGCGCATGCCTTCACCCTGCGCATAGGAATGCGCGAGGTCGAACATGTTGAACCACATGCTGTGTATACCCGCCAGCGTAATGAACTGGTATTTGTAACCCATATCGGACAGCTGTTGCTGGAAGCTGGCAATGGTTTTGTCATCCAGGTTTTTCTGCCAGTTAAACGATGGCGAACAGTTGTAGGCCAGCAGTTTGCCTGGGAATTTCGCATGAATAGCATCGGCAAAGCGCTTCGCCAGTTCGAGGTCCGGCGTGGAGGTTTCACACCACACCAGATCCGCATACGGTGCGTAAGCCAGACCACGGCTGATCGCCTGCTCAATGCCCGCATGCGTACGGTAGAACCCTTCGCTGGTACGCTCGCCAGTGATGAACTCGCTATCGTATGGGTCGCAATCAGACGTAATCAGATCGGCTGCGTCAGCATCGGTACGCGCAATCACCAGCGTCGGAACGCCCATAACGTCTGCAACCACACGGGCTGCCACCAGTTTCTGGATAGCTTCCTGAGTCGGCACCAGAACTTTGCCGCCCATGTGACCACATTTTTTCACCGATGCGAGCTGATCTTCGAAGTGAACGGCCGCTGCACCAGCCTCAATCATCGATTTCATCAGTTCAAACGCGTTCAGTACCCCGCCAAAACCCGCTTCCGCATCGGCAACGATCGGCAGGAAGTAATCCACATAGCGCGGATCGTTCGGCTCAATACCAGTTGACCATTGGATCTGATCGGCACGACGGAATGTGTTGTTGATCCTGTCCACCACCGCCGGAACGGAGTTCGCTGGATACAACGATTGATCCGGATACATGCTGGACGCCAGGTTGGCATCTGCCGCCACCTGCCAGCCTGAAAGGTAGACCGCTTCAATACCAGCTTTCGCTTGCTGCAGCGCCTGACCACCAGTCAGCGCACCGAGGCTGTTGATATAACCTTTCTTCGATTCGCCGTGTAGCAGACGCCACATTTTCGCCGCGCCAAGCTGCGCCAGCGTGCATTCCGGGTTGACCGAGCCACGTAATTTCACCACTTCCTCCGCGCTATAGGGGCGGGTGATGCCTTCCCAACGCGGTTGAGTCCATTCTTGCTGTAATTCTTCGATTTGTTGAGTACGGGTTTTCATGTGCAGATGCTCCATTAGGATAAATTGTGGGTAAATTAGGCCAACAGGCGGTAGCCCGGTAACGTCAGGAAGTCAATTAACTCGTCGGAAGTGGTGATTTGCTCCATCAGGCGCGCGGCATCGTCAAAACGCCCACTGCTGTAGCGGTGTTCTCCCAGTTCGTCCTGAATCACCAACATCTCTTCGGCCAGCATCTGGCGGAACAACGGTTTGGTAACCGGTTTGCCGTTGCTGAGCGTTTTCTGGTGGTGGATCCACTGCCAGATGGAAGTACGAGAGATTTCGGCGGTGGCCGCATCTTCCATCAGACCATAAATCGGTACGCAGCCATTACCGGAGATCCACGCTTCGATGTACTGCACCGCGACACGAATGTTGGCACGCATGCCTTCTTCAGTACGCTCACCTTCACAGGGTGCCAGCAATTGTTCTGCGGTAATCGGCGCATCTTCTTCACGGGTCACGAACAGCTGATTTTTGTTTTCACCGAGTACGTCGTTGAACACCGCCATTGCGGTATCTGCCAGTCCTGGATGGGCAATCCATGTGCCGTCATGACCGTTATTGGCTTCCAGCGCTTTGTCCGCTTTTACCTTGGTCAGAACCTGGTTGTTACGTTCCGCATCTTTGCTGGGAATGAACGCGGCCATGCCGCCCATCGCGAACGCGCCGCGTTTATGACAGGTTTTAATCAGCAGACGCGAATACGCACTGAGGAATGGCTTATCCATCGTCACCACCTGACGATCCGGCAACACGCGATCCGGGTGGTTCTTCAGTGTTTTGATATAGCTGAAAATGTAGTCCCAGCGACCGCAGTTCAGGCCCACAATGTGATCACGCAGCGCGTGCAAAATTTCGTCCATCTGGAAAACGGCTGGCAGCGTTTCAATCAGCAGGGTCGCTTTAATTGTGCCGCGCGGCAGATTAAAGCGATCCTCTGCATAGCTGAACACTTCGCTCCACCATGCCGCTTCTTGCCAGGCCTGCGTTTTGGGTAGATAGAAATAAGGGCCACTGCCTTTTGCTAGCAACGTTTTGTGGTTGTGGAAGAAATAGAGGGCAAAGTCGAACAGGCTGCCCGGGATCGATTCGCCACGCCAGGTGACGTGTTTTTCCGGCAGATGCAGACCGCGAACGCGGCACACTAACAGGGCCGGATTGGGTTTGAGTTGATAAATTTTACCGGCTTCGTTGGTGTAGCTAATGGTGCCATTGACTGCATCGCGCAAGTTGATCTGCCCGTCGATAACTTTGCTCCACTCAGGAGCCAGCGAATCTTCAAAATCAGCCATAAAGACTTTGACGTTCGCGTTCAGCGCGTTGATAACCATCTTGCGCTCAACCGGTCCGGTAATCTCTACACGGCGATCCAGTAAATCATCAGGAATACCGCGAACTTTCCAGTTACCTTCACGAATGGAAGCTGTTTCCGAAATAAAGTCAGGCAACTTACCGTCATCAATATCCTGCTGCTGCTGGATACGTGCAGCCAGAAGTTTATTCCGCTTTGGCGTAAATCTTGTCACCAGCTCGGTCAGAAACTCCACCGCTTCAGCGGTCAGAATCTGCTGTTCCTGTTCGCCACGCGGCCTGGTGAAGATCAGTTCATCGGTTGTCGTTGCCTGTTGATTCATTGCGTAGTTCCTCGTCATTGATCCAAACACATCCCCAATGCGAACGAAGGATCGTTGTGCGGTTTTCGTTCAGCACAACTAAGACTACTCATTTAAATTTCAAAATCAAAAACAATTTCCATTTTTAATTCAATTATCAATTAACTTATTGATAACAATATAAATAAAATTTAATTACACAGTGAGGTGCGTTTCGGAAATAAAAAAGGCACCCGAAGGTGCCTGATTCAACATGCTGAAACGCTTAAGGATCGTCTGTTACAGAAGATTAATCCAGCGTTGGATTCATGTGACGCAGATCATATGGCGTGATCTGGTAAACGTAATAGTTGAGCCAGTTGGTAAACAACAGATTGCCGTGGCTACGCCAGGTTGCCCGCGGTTTATTTTGCGGGTCATCTTTTGGGAAGTAGTTATAGGGCACTTCCGGCGTTAAGCCCGCTTCGACGTCACGAAAATATTCACTGCCGAGTGTATGGGCGTCATATTCAGGATGGCCCGTTACGAAGGCGATACGTTTATCTTTGCTGGCAAACAGGTAGGCATCTCCCTCTTCTGTTTCGGCAAAAATCTCGAGATCGGTGTAGTCCCTGATAAGGGCAGCAGGAAAATCGGCATAGCGCGAATGCGGGGCCAGGAACGCATCATCAAATCCACGCGTCAGCAGCGCATGAGGATGAAGAATATGGTGCTCATAGACGCCTGAGAGTTTATCCGTACGGGTTTGCTTGGGAATTCCGTACAGGATATTCAATGCGGCTTGCACCGCCCAACAGACAAAGAGCGTCGATGTAACATGATCTTTCGCCCATTCAAGCACTTGTTTAATCTGCGGCCAGTAAGCCACGTCATTAAATTCAACCAGACCCAACGGCGCGCCGGTCACGATCAGTCCATCAAAGTTCTGATCGCAGATATCCTCAAAATTACAGTAAAAGTTATTCAGATGCTCCGTAGGGGTGTTGCGTGACTCGCGGGCATCAATGCGCAATAGCTGAACATCTACCTGCAGCGGTGAGTTAGAGAGTAAACGCAGGAACTGGTTTTCCGTTTCAATCTTCTTGGGCATCAGGTTGAGGATGAGCACCTTCAGTGGACGAATTTCCTGACCGGAAGCGCGAGATGACGTCATCACAAAGACGTTTTCCTCACGCAAGAAATTGACGGCGGGTAGCTCGTCCTGCACGCGAATTGGCATAACCTGATAACCTCACTACATACGTTTAAACGTTTAGACATCCAGATAGCTGAAGATACCCAGGAATCATGCGAATGTCGAGCCTGCATCCTCAAGTTGAGAAAGTTTCACGGCTCCTTGCTGTAGATTAGTGCAGTAAAGAAAAAAGGAGAATGCTATTCGTCGTTCGCGCAACAGGCAATGTGCTGCCGGGAGAGCCCGGTGCGCTGCGCTTCTCAGGCCTGCACACCGGTTACAACATGATGGGCTGGATAAAACGGTACGCTGCATCCGGCAGTTTTCACTCCCTGCAGACGCAAAAAAGCCCATCCGGCAGGATGGGCTTCTTCACTTATTTGATGCCTGGCAGTTTATGGCGGGCGTCCTGCCCGCCACCCTCCGGGCCGTTGCTGCGCAACGTTCAAATCCGCTCCCGGCGGATTTGTCCTCCTCAGGAGAGCACTCACCGACAGACCACAGATAAAACAAAAGGCCCGGTCTTTCGACCGGGCCTTTCGCTTTTATTTGATGCCTGGCAGTTCCCTACTCTCGCATGGGGAGACCCCACACTACCATCGGCGCTACGGCGTTTCACTTCTGAGTTCGGCATGGGGTCAGGTGGGACCACCGCGCTACAGCCGCCAGGCAAATTCTGTTTATCAACACGCTTTTCGCATGTCGATGTCATCTGTAATCAAGCTGAAT
>NZ_JAOWDG010000026.1:88263-91221 GCF_030334745.1 Citrobacter sp. Cb080
CGCCAAAACATCTTCGGCGTTGTAAGGTTAAGCCTCACGGTTCATTAGTATCAGTTAGCTCAACGTATCGCTACGCTTACACACCCGACCTATCAACGTCGTCGTCTTCAACGTTCCTTCAGGACCCTTAAAGGGTCAGGGAGAACTCATCTCGGGGCAAGTTTCGTGCTTAGATGCTTTCAGCACTTATCTCTTCCGCATTTAGCTACCGGGCAATGCCATTGGCATGACAACCCGAACACCAGTGATGCGTCCACTCCGGTCCTCTCGTACTAGGAGCAGCCCCCCTCAATTCTCCAGCGCCCACGGCAGATAGGGACCGAACTGTCTCACGACGTTCTAAACCCAGCTCGCGTACCACTTTAAATGGCGAACAGCCATACCCTTGGGACCTACTTCAGCCCCAGGATGTGATGAGCCGACATCGAGGTGCCAAACACCGCCGTCGATATGAACTCTTGGGCGGTATCAGCCTGTTATCCCCGGAGTACCTTTTATCCGTTGAGCGATGGCCCTTCCATTCAGAACCACCGGATCACTAAGACCTGCTTTCGCACCTGCTCGAGCCGTCACTCTCGCAGTCAAGCTAGCTTATGCCTTTGCACTAACCTCCTGATGTCCGACCAGGATTAGCTAACCTTCGTGCTCCTCCGTTACTCTTTAGGAGGAGACCGCCCCAGTCAAACTACCCACCAGACACTGTCCGCAACCCGGATTACGGGTCTACGTTAGAACACCAGCCATTAAAGGGTGGTATTTCAAGGTTGGCTCCATGCAGACTGGCGTCCACACTTCAAAGCCTCCCACCTATCCTACACATCAAGGACCAGTGTTCAGTGTCAAGCTATAGTAAAGGTTCACGGGGTCTTTCCGTCTTGCCGCGGGTACACTGCATCTTCACAGCGAGTTCAATTTCACTGAGTCTCGGGTGGAGACAGCCTGGCCATCATTACGCCATTCGTGCAGGTCGGAACTTACCCGACAAGGAATTTCGCTACCTTAGGACCGTTATAGTTACGGCCGCCGTTTACCGGGGCTTCGATCAAGAGCTTCTCCTTACGGATAACCCCATCAATTAACCTTCCGGCACCGGGCAGGCGTCACACCGTATACGTCCACTTTCGTGTTTGCACAGTGCTGTGTTTTTAATAAACAGTTGCAGCCAGCTGGTATCTTCGACTGATTTCAGCTCCATGAGTAAATCACTTCACCTACATATCAGCGTGCCTTCTCCCGAAGTTACGGCACCATTTTGCCTAGTTCCTTCACCCGAGTTCTCTCAAGCGCCTTGGTATTCTCTACCTGACCACCTGTGTCGGTTTGGGGTACGATTTCGTGTTACCTGATGCTTAGAGGCTTTTCCTGGAAGCAGGGCATTTGTTACTTCAGCACCGTAGTGCCTCGTCATCACACCTCAGCGTTAACAAGACTCCGGATTTACCTGGAATCTCCGCCTACATGCTTAAACCGGGACAACCGTCGCCCGGCTAACATAGCCTTCTCCGTCCCCCCCTCGCAGTAACACCAAGTACAGGAATATTAACCTGTTTCCCATCGACTACGCCTTTCGGCCTCGCCTTAGGGGTCGACTCACCCTGCCCCGATTAACGTTGGACAGGAACCCTTGGTCTTCCGGCGTGCGGGTTTTTCACCCGCATTATCGTTACTTATGTCAGCATTCGCACTTCTGATACCTCCAGCAACCCTCACAGGCCACCTTCAACGGCTTACAGAACGCTCCCCTACCCAACAACACATAGTGTCGCTGCCGCAGCTTCGGTGCATGGTTTAGCCCCGTTACATCTTCCGCGCAGGCCGACTCGACCAGTGAGCTATTACGCTTTCTTTAAATGATGGCTGCTTCTAAGCCAACATCCTGGCTGTCTGTGCCTTCCCACATCGTTTCCCACTTAACCATGACTTTGGGACCTTAGCTGGCGGTCTGGGTTGTTTCCCTCTTCACGACGGACGTTAGCACCCGCCGTGTGTCTCCCGTGATAACATTCTTCGGTATTCGCAGTTTGCATCGGGTTGGTAAGTCGGGATGACCCCCTAGCCGAAACAGTGCTCTACCCCCGAAGATGAATTCACGAGGCGCTACCTAAATAGCTTTCGGGGAGAACCAGCTATCTCCCGGTTTGATTGGCCTTTCACCCCCAGCCACAAGTCATCCGCTAATTTTTCAACATTAGTCGGTTCGGTCCTCCAGTTAGTGTTACCCAACCTTCAACCTGCCCATGGCTAGATCACCGGGTTTCGGGTCTATACCCTGCAACTTAACGCCCAGTTAAGACTCGGTTTCCCTTCGGCTCCCCTATGCGGTTAACCTTGCTACAGAATATAAGTCGCTGACCCATTATACAAAAGGTACGCAGTCACCCCATAAAGAGGCTCCCACTGCTTGTACGTACACGGTTTCAGGTTCTTTTTCACTCCCCTCGCCGGGGTTCTTTTCGCCTTTCCCTCACGGTACTGGTTCACTATCGGTCAGTCAGGAGTATTTAGCCTTGGAGGATGGTCCCCCCATATTCAGACAGGATACCACGTGTCCCGCCCTACTCTTCGAGTTCACAACACATGCACTTTTGTGTACGGGACTATCACCCTGTACCGTCGGACTTTCCAGACCGTTCCACTACCACACATGCTGATTCAGACTCTGGGCTGCTCCCCGTTCGCTCGCCGCTACTGGGGGAATCTCGGTTGATTTCTTTTCCTCGGGGTACTTAGATGTTTCAGTTCCCCCGGTTCGCTTCATTACGCTATGTATTCACGCAATGATAGTGTGACGAATCACACTGGGTTTCCCCATTCGGAAATCGCCGGTTATAACGGTTCATATCACCTTACCGACGCTTATCGCAGATTAGCACGTCCTTCATCGCCTCTGACTGCCAGGGCATCCACCGTGTACGCTTAGTCGCTTAACCTCACAACCCGAAGATGTTTCGTAAAACA
>NZ_JAOWDG010000027.1:0-23177 GCF_030334745.1 Citrobacter sp. Cb080
GGGAAGGTGCGAACAAGTTCCTGATATGAGATCATCATATTCATCCGGAGCGCATCCCAGAGGGACATCATGAGCCATCAACTCACCTTCGCCGATAGTGAATTCAGCACTAAGCGCCGTCAGACCCGAAAAGAGATTTTCCTCTCCCGCATGGAGCAGATTCTGCCATGGCAGAATATGACCGCTGTCATCGAGCCGTTTTATCCCAAGGCGGGCAATGGCCGACGGCCCTATCCGCTGGAGACCATGCTGCGTATTCACTGCATGCAGCATTGGTACAACCTGAGCGACGGTGCCATGGAAGATGCCCTGTACGAAATCGCCTCCATGCGCCTGTTTGCCCGATTATCCCTGGATAGCGCCCTGCCGGATCGCACCACCATCATGAATTTCCGCCACCTGCTCGAGCAGCATCAACTGGCCCGTCAATTGTTCAAGACCATCAATCGCTGGCTGGCCGAAGCAGGCGTCATGATGACCCAAGGCACTTTGGTGGATGCCACCATCATTGAGGCACCCAGCTCTACCAAGAACAAAGAGCAGCAACGCGATCCGGAGATGCATCAGACCAAGAAAGGCAATCAGTGGCACTTTGGCATGAAGGCCCACATTGGTGTCGATGCCAAGAGTGGCCTGACCCACAGCCTGGTCACCACCGCGGCCAACGAGCATGACCTCAATCAGCTGGGTAATCTGCTTCATGGAGAGGAGCAATTTGTCTCAGCCGATGCCGGCTACCAAGGAGCGCCACAGCGCGAGGAGCTGGCCGAGGTGGATGTGGACTGGCTGATCGCCGAGCGTCCCGGCAGGGTAAAAACCTTGAAGCAGCATCCGCGCAAGAACAAAACGGCCATCAACATCGAATACATGAAAGCCAGCATCCGTGCCAGGGTGGAGCACCCGTTTCGCATCATCAAGCGGCAGTTCGGCTTCGTGAAAGCCAGATACAAGGGGCTGCTGAAAAACGATAACCAACTGGCGATGTTATTCACCCTGGCCAACCTGTTTCGGGTGGACCAAATGATACGTCAGTGGGAGAGATCTCAGTAAAAACCGGAAATAACGCCAGAAATGGTGGAAAAAATAGCCTAAATAGGCTGATTCGATGTGTTTGCGGGAAAAAAATCGGCCCAGATCCGCGAAATTTTAATCAGCGAGTCAGCTTGGGAAGAAATGACCTGCTTATTCGCACCTTCCCTTGGCGTTGATACGTTAGAGATCAAGAGAGGTAAATAATGAACGTCGAAGAGTTAAAAACAAAAACTGAAGCGGATATTTCTGAATTCATTACAAAGAAAATTGTTGAACTCAAAAAAAAGACAGGAAAAGAAGTTTCCGACATCCAGTTTACTGCTCGTGAAAAAATGACTGGGCTTGAAAGCTATGATATTAAAATTACATTGATCTAATTGTTAAAAGACCCAGCTTGAATGAAAAGCATTATCTTAAAAGGTAATGCTTTTTTATTGCTGTCAAAAAATTTGGATGTTGTCAAAACCTTCATTTTTAACCATAGAGACAAGGCCTGACTTTTTAATGGGGGCCTTTCCGATGCCAGTCCGCGCTATCGGGCTACTGCTGGCTCAGGGCAGGGAATGCACTTGTCGAATATTTCGTGGTCAGTGGGTATCACATTGAGGGGAGTGGGATGACGTAGTAGCCTGCGAATGGGTTAATTATCATTTCGGTCGGGATTGTTAGATAACCCAACTCCTACTTTTACCGCAGCAAACAACATAATGCACAGAGCGGTAATGACGGTAAATACCAATGAAAGGCTGGTAATCATAAATTTTCTTCATTTCAGATGGATTTGATTATTAGACTAAGGCATAAAGGAAAAGTTCAGGGTAAATATCATAGTATTTCCCGGAAAAATATCGAAGCGGGTCATTGTATACCAGAGCGGACTGCAGGGAGCCGTATCGAAGAGTGGCGGAGCAACGGTCTCAACGGCCCCTGTGGCTGCAAATATCTATCTTGGCAAACGTTTTCATCTACCCTGTGATATCCCCCTTTTGGATAAAAAATAGGAAGATAAATTAAATGGTTAAATTTTATCCAAACGTGGTACAGTGAATCTCATTCATCGAAAGGGTAATCATCATGTCTCTCATCGATTACGCAATGAAGTACCTCGGCGGCGTATCGACGACTACTGTCATCTGCCCGGCCTGCGGCTTACGTTCATCCCAATCTATTTCTAAAATTCGCCTTAAGCAGACAATGCTGTGCCCTGGCTGTTAAACACTGTTTGTTTCACCACGATAACCCTGACACTTAGTTGCACCTAAACCCGGTGTTCTATACTTAAGTCAAATCCCGGCAGCTGTTAAATCCCTGATGCCTTACGCCCATCCTGAGAGAACGTTTCTGAACTGATTTCGCAACTGCTCCTGCATGCTAACTCTGCATCAGAGCAATGCTATGAAAATGAACCCCAGGGCGTGGTTTAACCGCTCCCATATTCCGATGAATGCTACCGAAAGCGTAACGTTTTCGGCGAACGATCCTGCCGGTGAAAGCACGCTGCAGTCAGAACTCTTTTCGACCGCCCAGATGGAACGCTACGGTCAGAAGCTCGCACGGACCCATAAATTATCGCCGGATAAACATCCTTATTATCTTCTAAAAAGACTCGGCGAGAATGAGGCCATCATTACCCAAAGCTGTTATGAGCTTAACGCGGGTAAAAAGACCAGCATCATGCCTGCCGGGGAGTGGTTGCTGGACAATTATTATCTGATTGAGGAACAAATCCGCACTGTCCGCCAGCACTTGCCGAAAAGCTTTGGTAAAGGTCTCCCGTCGCTGATGTCGCCGCTGAATTGCCCACGAATTTACAATATTGCATCAGAGGCCATTGCTCACGGTGACGGGCGCTGGGATGCCGCCAGCCTGACCAGCTATCTCACCGCCTATCAACAGGTGACCCCGCTGACATTAGGTGAAGTCTGGGCGTTACCGGGAATGCTGCGCCTGGCGCTGATTGAAAATCTTCGTCGTATCAGTATCGAAGTGATCAAAGCGCAGCAGGACAGAACGCTGGCTGATATGTGGATAACAAAGATTTTCGGATGTGCAGAGAATGCCCCTGGCGATTTAATCATGGTGGTTGCCGATATGGCACGCTCCCGACCTACGTTAACCAGTGCGTTTGTCGCAGAGCTGGTGCGGCGTCTGCAGGGGCATGGCAATGCGCTGTCGTTACCTCTGACCTGGGTTGATCAGTGCCTTCGGGAACAGGGGATCACCACCGACGTTCTCATACATAATTTCAATCAACAGCTTGCCGCCAGCCAGCTATCTGTCAGTAACAGCATCGCGGGTCTGCGATTACTGAGTGAAACGGATTGGGCTGATTTCGCCGAAACGATAAGTGTCGTCGAACAGGCATTACGTAATGATCCTGCCGGTATCTATCCTCGGATGCACTTCAATACCCGGGATCATTATCGGCACGTTGTTGAGGTACTGGCCAGAGACAGTGGTCTCAGCGAGCCTGAAGTTGCTGACAGGGTGCTGACGCTTTCAGGAAACAGTGCTCCCGATACACTGGAACATCATGTTGGTTATTATCTCGCAGGCGAAGGTCGGCAGGCGCTGGAAATTCATCTGTTAGCAGACACCTCAAGGCTCATGCGCTTGCGGCACAGTTTCAACAGAATAACCCTGCTGTCATGGCTTGGAAGCCTGGCGTTGTTGACAACCGCAACGACCGCAGCGATTTTGCACGAAACAGCCATGCAGGGCGCAGACTGGCTGTTGATCGCGGTGATATTCCCTCTGATTATCGCTGTAACTCAGTTGATGAGCGATTTACTCAGTGACGCCACCACCCGTTTTCGCGTTCCTCGCCCCTTGCCGCGGATGGATTTCTCAACCGGCATTCCCCCTGACAGCGCCACTCTGTTAGTCATCCCCTGCATGCTGACCAGCCACGCAAGTTTCAGCCAACTCCTCACCAGTCTTGAAGTCTGCTGGCTGGGGAATGAAAACGAAAATCTCAGGTTTGCGCTGCTCACTGATTTCGCTGATTCTGCAAATGAACCCTCGCCGGAAAGCCAGATGCTGCTCAGACAGGCGATCGCCGATACGCAGGCGCTGAATCGCCGCTATCCCTCCAGCCGCCCGCGTTTTTACCTGCTACACCGCCAGCCTGAATGGAACCCTGCGGAAGGAACGTGGATGGGCTATGAACGCAAGCGGGGAAAACTGGCGTTACTGAACAGTTGGTTGCGCCATCCAGGGACACAATTCGTCAGCGTTGCAGACATGCCTGCTAACCTTTTACCGGGCCACATTAAATACGTCATTACCCTGGACAGTGATACGGTGCTGCCGCGCGATACGGCGCACAAACTGGTCGCGACAATGGCGCATCCGCTGAATACGCCAGAGTATGATCCGGTACGCCAGAGGGTTGTCAAAGGATTTGGCATTTTACAACCCGGCCTTGCGGAGGAGATACCACGCAACGGTCAGGGACGTTACGCCGCCATGCGCAGCAGCATACCGGGCAATAATCCCTATTCGATGATGTCTTCGGATATCTATCAGGATCTTTTTGGGGAAGGATCGTTCGTGGGGAAAGGGATTTACGATGTTGACATTTTTATGCAGGCCACGGCCAACACCTGCCCGGAAAACCTGGTTCTCAGCCATGATCTACTCGAAGGATGCTATGCACGTTCGGGTCTGCTGAGTGAGGTGTTACTCTATGAACAGTACCCGAATAATTATCTGTCGGATGTTGCACGCCGTTCACGCTGGATCCGGGGTGACTGGCAACTGCTTAACTGGCTGAAACCACGTGTCAGAAGAGCCGATGGAACCCGGGCCAGGAATCCGCTGACCGCGCTTTCTTACTGGAAATTACTCGATAATCTGCGTCGCAGTCTGGTCGCCCCTTCATTACTGGTATTACTGTTCTTCACCCTGCTTGGGGTACCTAATCCGGTTTACTGGCTGGGCGTACTGTCGCTGATATGGCTGTTGCCAACCATCCTCTGCATCACCCATGACCTGCTGCATAAACCTCTGCGTCGCCGCCTGAAGCCGCATCTGTTACTGGTAGGGGCGGGCGCGCTGAAGCGTTTGTCAGGTATCGGCCTTAATTTTGCGATACTGCCGCACGAAGCCGGATATTCGCTAAAAGCGATCGCCGTGACGTTATGGCGATTGGGGATCAGCAGGCGTCACCTCAGCCAGTGGGTCAGCCACAGCCAGGACAGCAATCAGGCCGGACCCACTGTCGCGCTTTTTTATCAGGCGATGTGGCTGAATGTTGCATGTGGTGTGATGCTGATAATACTGACCGGACAATTTGCTCCACAACTGCTGGGGATTGCGTTGCCGATCGGTTTGTTATGGTGTGTGGCACCGCTGCTGATGAGCTGGTTGAGTCGCCAGCCTGCGCGTAAGGTGTTTTCGCCCAATCCGGAACAAAAACAGCTGTTGCGCCAGACAAGCCGTGAAATCTGGGCGTTTTTTGAAACCTTTGCCACAGAAAAAGAGAACTGGCTTCCGCCTGATAACTACCAGGAAATACCGCAGCCGACGGTGGCCCATCGAACTTCTCCTACCAATATTGGCCTTTCCCTCATGGCTAACCTGACGGCATGGGACTTTGGCTACCTGCCCGGCGGGGAAGTGCTCCGGCGCGTATCGCTCACGCTCGACACAATGGATAAAATGGAGCACTACCGGGGCCATCTCTACAACTGGTATGACACTCGTACGCTGGCCCCCCTCAGCCCACGCTATATCTCAAGCGTCGACAGCGGCAACATGGCAGGGCATTTGTTGACCCTGCGTGCAGGGCTGTCCGCCATGCGTCATCAGCCAGTTTTAAACCGCCAACAGATACTGGCAGGGCTGAATGATACGCTGGATATTCTGGAAAAACAGTGGGGTCAGAACCCGCCTGACAGCTTGCGGTTGTTGCGAAAACACTGCCTGAGCGCGGTGTCGCTCTCTCCGCAGACATTTTTCAGCGAGCTGAAAAATATGCGCACCCAGTGCAATCACCTGAACACGCTATGCCATCAGGGATCTCCTCTTCAGATGCGTTGGGCAGGACATCTGGAGCATCAACTGGTTCAGCTTTGCCATGAGTGGTCGCTGCTGCTTGGTTGGTTACCTGCATCCTGGAACGAACAGACGCTGCCGACTTTGTGCGAGCTTGCCCGCGCAACATTTACTGGTGTAGGAACCCCCCCGGCGTCAGCGATGGAGCAGGCCCGGATGCGACTCAATATTATCACTGAACTTGAACAACGGCTGGATGAGCATGCCCGGATGGATTTCGCCTTTCTGTACAGCGAAGCAACCAGTCTGCTCAGTGTTGGCTATAACTGTGACACGAATATGCCTGACAAGAGCCACTACGATCTTCTGCCGTCTGAAATCCGCCTGACCAGCTTTCTTGCCATTGCCACTAATCAGCTACCTCTTAAAAGCTGGTACGCGCTGGGGCGACTGTTCACCACCATTGACAATGAAACCGCCCTGATGTCATGGAGCGGGTCAATGTTTGAATACCTGATGCCGAATCTGGTAATGCCCACCTGGCCTGGCAGCCTGCTTGATGAAATGAGTCAGTCGGCGGTTATGCGCCAGATTCATTGGGGGAAAGAACGCGGAGTACCGTGGGGCGTTTCAGAGTCTGGTTATCATGCTTTTGATGTTCAGCATAATTATCAATATCAGGCATTTGGTGTGCCGGGTCTCGGCCTGCGCAGGGGGCTTGCTGATGACATGGTTGTCGCCCCTTACGCCACACTGCTGGCGTTAATGGTCTCGCCACAGAAAGCCTGTGAGAACCTGATCAGGCTGCAAAAAAATGGCGCACATGGTGAATACGGTTTTTATGAAGCGCTGGACTATACTCCCTCACGCCTCGCAACCGGTCAGCTCTATGCGGTGGTTCAGTCCTGGATGGCGCATCACCAGGGCATGGCGTTTCAGGCGCTGGCTCATGTGCTACTTGACGCCCCGATGACTGAACGCTTCATGTCCAGTACGGTCTTCCGCTCAGCGAGCCTGCTGTTACAGGAACGCGTGCCGGATGCGGTCGATCTGTACAGTCCGTGCCGTCATTTTGAATCTCATGAGGGCAGGGTCAAACCCGTTCGCTATGAACCCCGTATTTTCTATGGCGTGGACACGCCGGCCCCGGATATTCAACTGCTGTCCAACAACCATTATCATCTGATGTTGACCACGGGCGGCGGCGGCTACAGTCGCTGGAATAATATTGCGCTCACGCGCTGGCGCAGTGATACCACCCGCGATAACTGGGGAGCATTCTGCTATATCCGCGATATACAGACGGGGAATGTGTCGAGCAATACCTGGCAACCGACAGCCCACACCAGCGGGCATGACGAGGAAGTGATATTCACCGATGCGAGTGCTGAATTCAGACGCACTTTCGATGGGCTCAGCGTCAAAACTCAGGTTGTGATCTCCCCGGAGGATGATATTGAGTTGCGACGGCTCACACTGATTCATCGTGGTCGCCAGCCCCGCTCTCTGGAACTGACAACCTATGCCGAAGTAGTACTGGCACCTGAAGCCAGCGATCTGGCACACCCGGCATTTAGCAATTTGTTTATTCAGACGGAACTGGATCCTGAGCGTGACGCTATTCTTTGCCACCGGCGCCCGCGTTCTCCGGGTGAAGCGAGTCCCTGCCTGTTTCACATGATGGTGGTGCATGGCGATAACCGTCATAACGTTTCGTTTGAAACAGACAGGGCAAAATTTCTTGGCCGTGGCAGAAACCCTGCGGATGCCCAGGCAATAAAGGCAGGCGGGGCGCTCAGCAACACGTCGGGGTCAGTGCTGGATCCGATCCTGGCAATACGCCACGCCATCACTCTGCAGCCGGGGCAGCCGGTCACGATTGATATCATTTATGGCATCAGCGAGACCCGCCAGCAGAGCCTGGCGTTGCTGGAAAAATACCGCGATTACCCTATCGCTGATCGCGTCTTTGAACTGGCCTGGTCTCACAGTCTGGTGGTATTACGCCAGATGAACGCCAGTGAAGATGATGCCACTTTGTTTAATCGTCTTGCCAGCGCGGTGCTTTACCCTGTCCAGGAGCTGCGCGCCGAAGGCCAGGCGATCAGCCGCAACCGGCGTGGTCAGTCCGGTTTGTGGGGCTGGGCAATTTCAGGCGATCTGCCGATAGTGCTGCTCAGTATTACCAGCGAGGAAAGTATTGCCTCAGTGACCACACTGATTCAGGCGCACCGTTACTGGAGACAGAAAGGGCTGGATGTTGATTTGGTTATCCTGAATAACAGTCCCGGCGGCTACCAGCAGGGCTTACAAAATCAGATTATGGACTTAATTTATGCCGGGTCTGAAGCCAGTCTGCTGGACAAAACGGGCGGTATTTTTGTTCGTAATGGCGAGCATCTCTCTGCTGAGGATAAGTTGCTTTTGATGAGCGTGGCCTGTCTTTATCTTGATGACCGCACAGGCAGTATCAATGAGCAGCTTAATCAGCGTACTCATACCCTGAAACCTCAGGCCAGAGCACTCATTCCACGAGCTGTGCGCGAGCGTAATCAACATACGGACTGGAGCCCCGATATCAGTCAGTTATGCCATTTCAATGGGTACGGTGGATTTTCTCAGGATGGTCGGGAATATCAGATTGTCCTGCGGGAAGATGCGCAGACACCGGCTCCCTGGTCAAACGTACTGGCAAATGCCCGTTTTGGCACTGTGATTTCAGAGGCGGGACAGGCCTACTCCTGGTATGAGAATGCACATGAATACCGGTTGACACCGTGGGAGAACGATCCGGTGAGCGATCGCAGCGGCGAGGCGTTTTATCTGCGCGATGAAGAGAGTGGTGAGTGTTGGTCACCGACGGCTTTACCTGTTCGCGGACATGGTGATTACCTGACTCGCCATGGTTTTGGTTACAGCATGTTTGCCCATCGAGAGAGTGGTATAGACAGCGAGCTGACGGTTCTGGTTGCCGAAGAGGCGCCGGTTAAATTGGCGCTCCTGACGCTCAGTAACTCTTCGGGTCGGACACGCAAACTTTCCGTCACCGGCTATGTGGAGTGGACGCTCGGAGGAACACGAACTCGCTCAGCCCCTCACATTGTGACTCATGCGGCCAGACCGCCTGGCGGCTGCGGAGTGCTGGCGAACAACTTTTATGGCGATAACGGTAGCGGTCGTACTGCCTTTTTTGCCGTCAGCGGTAATGACTGTTCGTTGACCGGGGACCGCCGGGAGTTTATCGGTCGTAATGGTTCTCTGAACGCCCCGTCGGTCATGAAGCTACGCAGGCTTTCAGGTAAAACGGGCGCCGGTCTGGATCCCTGCGGGGCAGTACAATCGGCGGTTACCTTAATTGATGGCGATCAGAGGACGTTTATTTTTATCCTCGGCGCAGAGGAGAATCATATTCGAGCTCAGGAGACGCTTGCCCGTTATATGAATGAGGAGACGGTCCGCCAGGAGCTGAACCGGGTTCACAACCACTGGCACAATGTGCTCGATAAAATCGTGGTTAACACCCCCGACACATCGGTAAATTTACTGGTGAATGGCTGGCTATTGTACCAGACGGTAGCCTGTCGCCTGATGGCTCGCAGCGGTTACTACCAGTCCGGCGGCGCATTTGGTTTTCGCGATCAACTGCAGGATACGCTGGCGTTGAGTCATGCTGATCCGAACCGGATGAGAGAACAGATAATCCTGTGTGCATCACGGCAATTTATTGAGGGTGATGTACAGCACTGGTGGCACCCGCCACACGGCAACGGGGTGCGCACGCGCTGTTCCGATGACTATCTGTGGCTTCCGCTTGCCGTTTGCCACTATGTTGAAACGACGGGGGATATGGATGTACTGGAAACACGTATCCCTTATCTGGAGGGACGTCCGCTTCAGCCTGGTGAAGAGTCTGCCTATGATACGCCGGTGATCAGCGGTACCGAAGAGACACTCTGGTTACACTGCGTCAAAGCCATTAAGTATGGACAACAGTTCGGGGAGCATGGTCTGCCGCTGATGGGGGCGGGTGACTGGAATGACGGCATGAACCGGGTGGGGATCGACGGCAAGGGTGAAAGCGTCTGGCTGGGCTTCTTTCTGTTCGACATTTTGCAGCGGTTTGCGGCGCTGGCTGATCGCAGGCTGGATGAAAGTGTCGCCTCAATGTGCCGTTCACAGGCTGTGTGCCTGCAAAGCAATCTCGAAGCCCACGCCTGGGATGGCGAATGGTACCGGCGTGGATATTTTGACGATGGTACTCCCCTGGGGTCGAAAGCATCACAGGATTGCTGGATTGATGCGATTGCCCAGAGCTGGTCAGTATTGTCCGGGGCCGCTAGCCCGGGACGGTGCGCAAAGGCCATGCAGGCGCTGGATAAGCACCTTGTGGATAGCGAGGGGGGACTGATAAAACTATTAACGCCGCCTTTCGATGGGCACGGTCCAAATCCGGGTTACATACAGGGCTACCTGCCTGGTGTGCGGGAAAACGGAGGGCAGTATACACATGGCGCTATCTGGGCTGTGATGGCATTTGCCCGAATGGGGAATGCCGAACGTGCCTGGCAACTCTGGTCCATGCTCAGCCCGATAAATCATACTCTGAATGTGAACTCCGTCGGGATCTATAAAGCCGAGCCTTATGTCATGAGCGCTGATGTCTACAGCGTTGCTCCCCATATCGGACGTGCCGGATGGAGCTGGTATACCGGTTCATCAGGCTGGGCCTGGCGTTTACTTACCGAGGAATTACTGGGGATAAAACGTTCCGGTGCTGACCTGACGGTTCATGCCCGGTTGCCGGATGGGTGGCCGTCTTTTTCTATGACTTATCAATATGGCGAAAGCCATTATCAGATTAGTGTCTCACGCGGCGATGCAGAATATCGCGTTACACTGGATGGTGCTCTCCTCCCTGATGACAGAATACCGCTGCGGGATGATGGACAAAACCATACGGTTGAGATTATTCAGAACTGACACTGAGTCCAGACGCGCATTAACGTCTGCCGTTAATGCGCTGATTATCCCTGAGAACCTCAATCGCTGTCTGCATGGCGATTTTGTCATCTCGTTTTTTTTGCTTGTCCTGCATGACCTGAAGGTATTCCAGCAAAGTTCGGGTATTAATAGGTCGGCCCTGTTTTCCCACTGCCAGCACGGCTTCGCCAAGAATAATTTTCACTGGTGGCAACTGGGCCGGGTACCAGTCAAGGGTGTCTTCTGATTTCATGATAAATTTCTCACGGAAGGGTATTATATCATAAATCAGACGTTTAATTTTCAATATCTGATATCCTGATTTAATCATAAATTAACATAACTTAAGCCAGTTATTTTTATATTAAGGCGTATAATAATTACTGTGTTCCTCAGAGAATTATTTATGTCTTATACAAAAGGACTCAGGCACTTTAAAGAAAGACCGGTGCATGTTGCCTGCCCGGTATGCGCATACAGAGCCGATCAGAAAGCAGGTAAACTAAGAAAAGATGCGGTTCTGGAGTGCCCTGCCTGCGGGCTGTTGTTCAGACCATCAGAATGCTGGTGTATCGGCGGCTGATCGGCTTCTGCCACCTAACGTGAGTGATGTTGGGAAATGACAATATTGCTCCTGTACTGCAGTTTGAGAGGATATGATGATGAAATCTAAAAAATCTATTTTTATTGAAGGACATATCCTTTCGAACAGTTGTCATGGGCAGGTTGGTCAATCTTTCTGTATCCACAGGGCCAGGTTTAATAATGGTAAATATGCGATTATCCGGGAAGCATCAGGAATATGTTTCAAGCCTGGCGAAATTATTCAACGAAACGATTGCGAGTGGTTTTATAACCTTACCAAAATTCGCCTTCTCTCATTTGAGTACCTTGAAGATGATGAATCCAGAAGACAATTTCTTGAATATCGATAATAAATTCATGCTTATCATGACGGCATATTTTTGCGGGTTTACAATTCCTTTCTGATTTTACAAATCTTATCCCCGTTCGTGACCTGGCATGCAGTTTACTTGAGGGTAAACTGCATGCCATGATCATTTTAACTTTTTGAGTAATATCGGTTAACTATCAATGTCGCTAACCTTCTTGTTCAGCAAGCGGGAGGCGCGCCAGTAGATCAGCAGCATCAGACCCATGACGATGGTCAGCGTAATGCTGGTGGCAGCACCGAACGGCCAATCGCGGATGTTCAGGAACTGAACTTTAATCACGTTGCCAATCAGCAGGTTTTTCGCCCCGCCCATTAAATCGGAAACGTAAAACAGCCCCATTGCGGGCAGCATAACCAGCAGGCATCCGGCGATAATTCCCGGCATCGTTAACGGAATAATGATGCGGGTGAAGGTCTGAAGTTTACTGGCGCCCAAATCGCGCGCGGCTTCCAGCAGCGGTTTATCGAGCTTTTCAATGCTGGAATAGAGCGGCATCACCATAAACGGCAGCAGGATGTACACCAGGCCGATAATCACCGCGCTGGGGGTAAACATGATGCGAATGGGGGTATCGATCACGCCGAGCCACAACAGAAATTCGTTGAGGTAGCCCTTGGTACTGAGGAATATTTTGAGTCCGTAGATGCGAATAAGCGAGTTGGTCCAGAACGGAACAATCAGCAGGAACAGCAGCAATGGACGCACTTTTTCCGGCAGTTTCACCAAAAACCAGGCAAACGGATAGCCGAGCACCAGACAGGCGAGCGTGGCAATCAGCGCCATATTGAGGGAGTGAACCAGTACCTCAAAATAGAGCGGATCGAGCAGGCGTGTATAGTTTTCCAGCGTAAAGACCATTTTGACGAAATTGGCATCGTCGCGGGTCAAAAAGCTGGTGCCGATGATCATCAGGTTGGGCAGAAAGACAAATAACACAAGCCAACCGACAATGGTGACGATCACCACACTCTGGAATTTACTTGTGTTCTTCATCAGCCAGTACGACCTCCCAGCTTTCTACCCAGTTAATCGCCATTTTCTGGTCGAGAGAGTGGTCAAAGTCAGGATCGTCTTCGTTGAAGAATTCACTGACCATCACCATCTTGCCATTTTCCAGTTCCACAACCGACTCCAGCGTCATGCCCTTGTAGTTGCGTTCACGCACGTAGCCGATCAGGCCTTCGATATGATTGTCGTCGTTGATTTCATCAACGCGCAGATCTTCAGGGCGTAACAGGACGTGCAGCTTCTGTCCGGGAATCACCGCGAAGTTGACATAAATATTGCACTCACGACCTTCAACGTTAGCACGAACGCGCTGTTCGTCCAGACGTTCTATCACCGTCGCGTTAAACATATTGATCTCACCGATAAACCCGGCGACGAACAGATTTTTCGGCTCTTCGTAGATTTCGCGCGGCGTACCGTCCTGCTCAATCTTGCCATCGCGCATCACCACGATACGGTCTGACATGGTCAGCGCCTCTTCCTGATCGTGTGTGACAAAGACAAAGGTGATACCAAGCTTACGTTGCAGCGCTTTCAGTTCGTTCTGCATCTGCTTGCGTAGTTTGTAGTCCAGCGCAGAGAGAGATTCGTCTAACAGGAGTAAACGGGGTTTATTGACCACCGCTCGAGCAATCGCTACGCGCTGCTGCTGTCCACCGGAGAGTTGATGCGGTTTTCGCTGGGCGAACTCTTCCAGCTGCACCATGCGCAGAGCTTCGGTAACGCGGGGAGGAATGTCGGCTGCGGGCGTTTTTTGCATGCGTAAGCCAAAGGCCACATTCTCAAATACGGTCATGTGGGGAAATAACGCATAGCTTTGGAAGACGGTGTTCACGTAGCGGTTTTCCGCAGGAACGTGAGTGATGTCCTGGTTGTCCAACATGATATGACCGGAATCAACCGTTTCCAGACCGGCAATCAGGCGAAGAACGGTTGTTTTACCGCAGCCAGAGGGGCCAAGCAGCGTGAGAAACTCGCCATTATTGATGGTCAAATCCAGGCTGGAAATCACCTCTTTGCCATCGAAACTTTTGCGAATTCCCGCTAATTGCACCAGTGGAGAAAGCGAACGCGGTTGTTTATTCAATTTTTTACTCTGTCCCATGTAAACGCAACGGATGGCTGACCGCTGCGGGGTTCGTGGTTAACCACCTTGATGACTCTTAATGAGGGCCGTTATTCTACGGCAAACCATGGTAATCGCCAATCCTTGTTGCGAATTACTGACTTAGCCCTATAGTCAGAGGGGATGTCAGGGCGAAATATTCTCACTTGCGGGGATAAAAGTGACCTGACGCAATATTTGTCTTTTGTTGCTTATTGATAATGTTGTCACAAAAAGTGAGGGTGACTGCATGGATAAACTACTTGAGCGTTTTTTACACTACGTGTCGCTGGACACCCAATCAAAATCGGGCGTGCGGCAGGTACCCAGCACCGAAGGACAGTGGAAGTTATTACAACTGCTCAAACAGCAGCTCGAAGAGATGGGGCTGGTTAACATTTCACTGAGCGAAAAGGGGATGCTGATGGCCACGTTGCCCGCTAACGTTGCTGGCAATATTCCCGCGATCGGCTTTATTTCCCATGTGGATACCTCACCGGATTTCAGCGGTAAAAACGTTAATCCGCAAATCGTTGAAAACTATCGCGGCGGCGATATTGCGTTAGGCATTGGTGATGAAGTTCTGTCGCCGGTGATGTTCCCGGTGCTGCATCAACTTCTGGGTCAGACGCTGATCACCACAGACGGTAAAACGCTGCTGGGCGCGGATGATAAAGCTGGCGTGGCGGAAATCATGACCGCGCTGGCGGTGCTCATCCAAAAAGATATTCCGCACGGTGATATCCGCGTGGCCTTTACGCCGGACGAAGAGGTTGGTAAAGGGGCGAAGCATTTTGACGTTGCGGCATTTGATGCGCAGTGGGCCTATACCGTTGACGGCGGTGGCGTGGGAGAGCTGGAATTTGAAAACTTCAACGCCGCGTCGGTTAATATCAAAATTGTCGGCAACAATGTGCATCCCGGTACCGCAAAAGGGGTGATGGTGAATGCGCTGTCGCTGGCTGCTCGTATTCATGCTGAGGTTCCGGCAGACGAAAGCCCGGAAACGACGGAAGGCTACGAAGGCTTTTATCATCTGGCGAGCATGAAAGGGACGGTCGATCGGGCGGATATGCACTACATCATCCGTGATTTTGACCGCAAGCAGTTTGAAGCGCGCAAACGCAAGATCATGGAGATCGCCAAAAAGGTCGGCAAAGGGTTACACCCGGATTGCTATATCGAACTGGTGATTGAAGACAGCTACTACAATATGCGCGAAAAAGTGATTGAGCATCCGCATGTGCTGGATATCGCCCAGAAGGCGATGCGCGATTGCGATATTGAGCCGGTGCTGAAACCTATTCGTGGCGGCACCGACGGCGCGCAGCTGTCGTTTATGGGATTACCGTGTCCGAATTTGTTCACCGGAGGCTACAACTATCATGGTAAACATGAGTTTGTAACTCTGGAAGGAATGGAAAAAGCGGTGCGGGTGATTGTACGTATTGCGGAGTTAACCGCAAAGCAGCAGTAAATTTATCGATAGATGCCGGATAGCGCTTCGCTTATCCGGCCTACAGTATTTCACTCCAGAAGGCCTGATAGGACGCGCTAGCGTCGCATCAGACACCGTTCGTATTATCCTTCGAAGAACCAGTATCCGCTGTTAACCAGTGCGGCAAGCATGGCAAGGAAAGACGGATCTTCCAGCGCATCCTCAAAGTTCTCGGCCGTCAGAACAATATGGCTGGCAAGCGCTTCCAGGGCAGGGCGATGCGGTGAATCAATTTTCTCACCGTTGGCGTAGACGTCATCGCCGATGCGCAATACGCGCAATCCGCCCAGACGCACTAACACATCCCCTTGCTTCAGGGCATCGTAAATTTCGTCTGGCTGATACGGCGGCTCCGGTGGAGCAATATCCAGCTCATGACGAGACTGAGATATAAACTCGCCAAACCACTGCTGGAAATGTTCCGGCTGATTAATCAGTCCGAGCATCATTTCACGCAGCTTGTCCATTTCCTGCGGCAGAACGTCAGCCGGATGATCGCGCGGCGGCAGGTCAGGATCGCTGTAATACGTGCTGCCCAGCTCACGTTGCAAAACGTAATCGGCGAACCCGCTGATCAGTTCGCGGGTATTCGGCGCGCGGAAACCGACCGAATAGTTCATGGCGTTTTCCAGCACATAGCCTTCGTGCGGGAATCCTGGTGGAATGTACAGGATATCGCCGGGTTCCAGCTCTTCATCGATGATGGCTTCAAACGGGGCGACCTGCAGCAGGTCCGGGTGAGGGCAGTGCTGCTTCAACTGCAGTTTTTCGCCCACGCGCCAGCGACGTCGCCCGGTTCCTTGAATGATAAACACATCGTACTGATCAAGATGTGGGCCAACGCCGCCGCCGGGGACAGAGAAGGAGATCATCAGATCGTCAATCCGCCAGTCCGGCAGTTCGCGAAACGGACGCATCAGCGCGGCGGTGGGTTCATGCCAGTGATTGACCGCCTGTACCAGCAGCGACCAGTTGTTCTCGCCGAGATGATCATAGCTTTCGAACGGACCGTGGCTAACCTGCCATTTACCGTCCTGGTGGCTGACGAGTCGGCTGTCGACTTCGCTTTCCATTGCCAGTCCAGCCAGTTCGTCAGGAGAGAGTGGATCAATAAAGTTGTTAAACCCGCGTTTTAAGACCACCGGGCGTTTCTGCCAGTGGCGTTCAAGAAAATCGGGCCAGTTAAGTGTGAGTTGGTATTCCATAATGAGCATCCCGCAGGCTGGTATCTGCAACCGATTATAACGGATACTTAACCGCAAGCGGGAAATCAGTACATATTTATTACATGCGGCGATTACTCGTCTTTTTGCCCCGGCTGCTGGCGGCCAAAAATAACTTCCATGCGCGCGCCACCCAGCAGGCTATCGCCTGCAATAATCTGCCCGTCATACTGTTCGGTGATTTCTCGCGCCACCGCCAGTCCAACGCCTTGCCCTGGTCGTAACGTATCGACACGTTGTCCACGGTCAAACACCACTTCCCGTTTGCTTTGCGGAATACCAGGACCATCATCTTCAACCAGAATGTGTAGCTGATCCTCGGACAAACGCGCTGAAATCTCGACAAACTCCAGACAATATTTACATGCGTTATCCAGCACGTTGCCCATCACTTCGACAAAATCGTTCTGTTCGCCCACAAAACTGATTTCGGGTGAGATATCGAGATTTATGTTGACGCCTTTACGCTGATACACCTTATTTAGCGCCGAGGTGAGTTTATCCAGCAACGGCGCGACCGGATGCAGTTCGCGGCTAAGCAGCACGCTGCTGCCACGCATGCTGGCGCGATGCAGGTAATAGCCAATCTGCTGGGAAATACGGCTGATTTGTTCCAGCATGATGGGTTCCGCGTCGCTCACGTTCATTTTTTCATTACGCATCGAGCGGAGCGTACTCTGTAATACCGCCAGCGGTGTTTTCAGGCTGTGGGTGAGGTCTGTTAACGTCGTACGGTATTTGTCGTAGCGCTCGCGTTCGCTTTTTAAAAGTCGATTAAGATTGCGGACCAGGCTGGTCAGTTCGCGCGTGGTGGCGGGGTTTAACATCTCTCGATGATGTTCCTCAAGCTCACGGACTTCACGCGCCAGCGATTCGATAGGCCGCAGACTCCACCAGGCGGCTACCCATAACAGCGGAATGACCAGCAACAGATTGGCGACCAGCACATAAATAAACCAACTCCAGACCATATACGAGCGCTTTAGCTCAATAGGAATGGTATCGACAACCACTATGGTCAACTGTGGCATTCTGGCAGTGGCGGGGTAGACGTTCACGGCGACCGAGTGGGTCATTTCGGCATCGTCGTCATCTTCTCTGACTTCTTTTAGCTGCTGCTGAGCGGAGTGATCTTCGCCCAGTAAGGTGCTGGTGGCATCTACATTGGCTTCAATCTCATGAAAACCGTTCGCTTTTAGCCATTCCGGTTGGATACTGTGCGTCAGCCAGGGAACATTGCGCTGCGCCCACAACAACTCACCGTCTTCGTTATAGATCAGCGACATTGTTGGGCTTTGCATATCGAGATTCTCAGGCAGCTCGACGTTTATCTTACCGTTCTCCCATTTTGCCAGGGTATAGAACAGGTTACTTTCGCCCCGCAGCAGGCGGAACGTTGTTTTATCAAAGCTGACGCTGTAGCCCACCAGGGCAACCATGCCGTAGGCCAGCGAAAGCACCAATACCACGCCCGCGGTTGCCAGTAAAAAGCGCAACCGCAGTGATAACGGGAATAAATGACGCAATAATTTATTCATTAGCGCAGTTCAAAAAGATATCCCTGGCCACGCACGGTGGTGATGACATCATCCGGGTATTGCGCCTGTATTTTTTTACGCAGACGCCCCATCAGAACATCAATGGTGTGGCTTTCACGTAGCTCGGCATCCGGGTAAAGCTGTAACATGAGCGAATCTTTACTGACCACTTTGCCGTTATTACGGATAAGTGTTTCCATAATGGTGTATTCGAACGCCGTGAGCTTGATAACTTCATCATTGACGGATAACTCGCGCCGAGAGAGGTCCACCTGGAAAGGAGGAAGAGAGATAATCTGCGATGCCAGACCGCTGTTGCGACGCATCAGTGCCTGCATGCGCGCTGCCACCTCTTCGATATGAAACGGTTTTGTGACGTAATCGTCGGCTCCGGCGCTGAGTACTTCCACCTTGTCCTGCCAGCCTTCACGCGCGGTTAACACCAGAATCGGCAACGAAACCTCATTGCTACGCCAACGGCGGATCAATGACAAACCGTCTTCATCGGGGAGTCCTAAATCAACGATCGCGATATCCGGCAGATGTTCATTCAGATAATAGTCCGCTTCCTTCGCATCTTCTGCATCATCCACCTGATGCCCTAAATCCTGTAACTGAACCTTGAGGTGGTGGCGTAATAAAGCATTATCCTCGACAACCAGTACGCGCATCATCGTTTCTCCCTAAAATAACGGTATAAATAGTCTAACGCTGATTATGTGGCTGTGGGGATAAACATTTAATAAACCGCGGGAAGGGAAGTATTTCGCTCATGAAATAAAAAGCCGGATAAGGCGATAGCCTCCATCCGGCTAAAATACGCATTAGCTCGCCTGTTTTTTCATCATGCTGAAGATAAACAGCAGCGCGGCACACAGCACCACGGAAGGACCTGCCGGGGTGTCATAGAAGGCCGAGAAGGTCAGCCCGCCTGTAACCGCTATCATTCCCACACCAACGGCAACCCCTGCCATCTGTTCTGGCGTACGGGCAAAGCGACGGGCGGTTGCCGCAGGGATAATAAGCAGCGAGGTGATAATTAACGCCCCGACAAATTTCATCGCCACGCCAATAGTTAATGCTGTGACCAGCATCAGCAGAAGCTTAACGCGTTGCAGCTTCACGCCATCCACAAATGCCAGATCCGGACTGATGGTCATCGACAGCAGGTTGCGCCACTGCCAGAACAAAATCGCCAGAACGATAACCACCCCAATGGCGATGGAGATAAGATCTTCTGGCGTCACAGCGAGCAAATCACCAAACAGATAGGCCATCAGATCTACACGGATGTTGGACATCAGGCTGACGACAACCAGCCCTAATGACAGCGCACTGTGGGCCATAATGCCCAATAAAGTATCGATCGCAAGGTGAGGGCGCTTTTCCAGCCATACCAGACCGCCTGCCAGCAACAAGGTGACGACGATGACCGCATAGAAAGGGTTTACATCCAGCAGCAGGCCAAAGGCGACCCCCAGTAGCGAAGCGTGGGCCAGCGTATCACCGAAATAAGACATTCGACGCCAGACCACAAACGAGCCGAGCGGGCCAGCGGCACAGGCCAGCATGATCCCGGCTAACCAACCGGGTAATAACAATTCAATCATGAGTGACCATTTCCCCGGCGTAAGACGATACGACCCTGTAAATCGTGGCGGTGATTATGATTATGACGGTAAATTCCGAGTTGTTCGGCACCGCGTTGTCCGAACATTGAGATGAATTCCGGGTGCATGGAAACCACTTCCGGCGCACCAGAACAACAAATATGATGGTTCAGGCACAGTACCTCATCGGTTTTTGCCATCACCAGATGCAGGTCATGAGAAACCATTAGTACGGCGCAATCCAGTTCACGTCGCAACTGATCGATAAGATCGTACAGTGCGACCTGCCCATTGACATCCACGCCCTGGGTTGGCTCATCAAGCACCAGTAGCTGAGGTTTATTCAATAAAGCACGGGCCAACAGGACGCGTTGTGTCTCCCCGCCAGAGAGTTTTTGCATCGGCGCATTCATCAGATGTCCGGCCTGAACACGCTTCAGTGCCGGAAGGATATCTTCTTTTTTGGTGCCGGGACGCAGGCGCATAAACCGACTTACCGTCAGCGGAAGCGTCGTATCGAGGTACAGTTTTTGCGGCACATAGCCAATCCGCAATCGACCATTACGCTTGATAACTCCCTCATCAGCCTCTACCAGCCCTAATACAACGCGCACCAGCGTAGATTTCCCGGCACCATTTGGGCCGAGAAGCGTCAATATTTTACCGGGTCGAAGTTCAAGCGATACGTCAGAGAGGACGCGGCGTTGACCATAAGAGACCGAGACATTTTCCAGTGAAACCAAAGTCGTCATATCAATTTTAGTCTTGCAGAAGTTATAGAATGTTATAATATCACAATTCTCACATTCATTACGATGATTGGTCGCATTATGTTACATAAAAATACGCTTCTTTTCGCAGCATTATCCGCTGCTCTTTGGGGTAGTGCAACACAGTCGGCAAATGCCGCTGTCGTGGCTTCTCTTAAGCCGCTGGGGTTTATCGCTTCAGCCATTGCTGACGGGGTTACTGACACCCAGGTTCTGTTGCCTGACGGGGCTTCCGAACACGATTACTCATTGCGTCCTTCAGACGTAAAACGCTTACAGGGCGCGGACTTAGTCGTTTGGATTGGACCTGAGATGGAAGCGTTTATGGAAAAATCAGTCAAGAATATTCCTAACGCAAAACAGGTAACGATTGCGCAGCTCAATGACGTGAAACCGTTACTCATGAAAGGTGCTGACGACGATGATGACGATCATGGACATAATGATGCCGGCAGTGAAAAAAGTGACGAGCATCACCATCACGGCGATTACAACATGCATCTTTGGCTTTCCCCAGAGATAGCACGGGCCTCAGCGGTTGCAATCCATGAAAAATTAGTGGAACTTATGCCGCAAAGTCGAGCCAAACTTGACGCCAACCTGAAGGATTTTGAGGCACAATTAGCCGCAACCGATAAGCAGGTAGGTAACGAGCTCGCGCCGCTCAAGGGAAAAGGTTACTTCGTTTTTCATGACGCCTATGGCTACTACGAAAAACACTACGGACTAACACCGCTTGGTCACTTTACCGTGAACCCTGAGATTCAACCTGGTGCGCAGCGTTTACATGAAATAAGAACACAGTTGGTTGAGCAAAAAGCAACCTGCGTTTTTGCTGAGCCACAGTTCAGGCCAGCGGTCGTTGAAGCCGTCGCGAGAGGGACATCCGTTCGAATGGGAACGTTGGATCCGCTCGGAACGAATATCAAACTGGGTAAAACAAGCTATTCAGCGTTTTTGAACCAATTAGCCAACCAGTATGCGAGCTGCCTGAAAGGAGATTAATGAGGAAGTGATTACGTGCAACAGATAGCCCGCTCTGTCGCTCTGGCATTTAATAATCTGCCGCGGCCCCATCGCGTTATGCTGGGGTCGCTTACCGTACTGACATTGGCCGTCGCTGTCTGGCGGCCCTATGTTTACCATCCTGATTCTGCACCTATCGTCAAAACTATCGAGCTGGAAAAAAGCGAGATTCGTTCACTATTGCCTGAGGCCAGCGAACCTATCGATCAGGCCGCTCAGGAAGACGAAGCCATCCCACAGGATGAACTGGATGACAAAACGTCTGGTGAAGCCGGCGTGCATGAGTATGTCGTCTCCACGGGCGATACGCTGAGCAGTATTCTGAATCAGTACGGCATTGATATGGGTGACATCAGCCAACTCGCGGCTTCCGACAAACAACTGCGTAACCTGAAAATTGGTCAGCAACTTTCCTGGACGTTAGGCGCGGAAGGTGACTTGCAGCGCCTGACCTGGGAAGTCTCCCGTCGTGAAACCCGTACTTACGATCGCACCGCGACGGGTTTCAAAATGAGCAGCGAAATGCAGCAGGGCGATTGGGTTAACAGCCGAATCAAAGGCACCGTGGGCGGAAGTTTCGTCGCCAGTGCCAAAGATGCCGGACTGACCAGCTCTGAAATCAGCGCAGTGATTAAGGCCATGCAGTGGCAGATGGATTTCCGCAAACTGAAAAAAGGCGATGAGTTCTCGGTACTGATGTCTCGCGAAATGCTGGACGGTAAACGTGAGCAAAGCCAACTGCTGGGCGTACGCTTGCGTTCTGAAGGTAAAGATTACTACGCAATCCGTGCTGAAGACGGTAAGTTCTATGACCGCAACGGTACCGGACTGGCGAAAGGCTTTATGCGTTTCCCGACGGCTAAGCAGTTCCGCATCTCTTCCAACTTTAACCCGCGTCGTCTGAACCCGGTGACCGGACGCGTTGCGCCGCACAAAGGTGTCGACTTTGCGATGCCGCAGGGGACGCCGGTGCTGTCGGTGGGTGATGGCGAAGTGGTTGTAGCGAAGCGCAGCGGCGCAGCCGGATACTATGTTGCGGTTCGTCATGGTCGCACCTATACCACGCGTTATATGCACCTGCGTAAGTTGTTGGTCAAACCAGGACAAAAAGTGAAACGTGGCGATCGTATCGCGCTGTCTGGCAATACCGGGCGTTCAACGGGTCCGCATCTGCACTACGAAGTCTGGATCAACCAGCAGGCAGTGAATCCTCTGACGGCGAAACTGCCGCGCACAGAAGGTCTGACCGGCTCGGATCGTACCGATTACCTGGCACAGGTGAAAGAGGTTGTTCCTCAGTTGCGTTTCGATTAATTAACACGCTGACAGAGCCGGTACGCTATGCGTGCCGGCTTTTTTGTGCACAGAAAACCCCCAGCTAGGCTGGGGGTTCCGGAAAGCTTTCAGCTTTGGGCCAGTTATTAAAACCCCTT
>NZ_JAOWDG010000028.1:0-160009 GCF_030334745.1 Citrobacter sp. Cb080
GGGAAGGTGCGAACAAGTTCCTGATATGAGATCATCATATTCATCCGGAGCGCATCCCAGAGGGACATCATGAGCCATCAACTCACCTTCGCCGATAGTGAATTCAGCACTAAGCGCCGTCAGACCCGAAAAGAGATTTTCCTCTCCCGCATGGAGCAGATTCTGCCATGGCAGAATATGACCGCTGTCATCGAGCCGTTTTATCCCAAGGCGGGCAATGGCCGACGGCCCTATCCGCTGGAGACCATGCTGCGTATTCACTGCATGCAGCATTGGTACAACCTGAGCGACGGTGCCATGGAAGATGCCCTGTACGAAATCGCCTCCATGCGCCTGTTTGCCCGATTATCCCTGGATAGCGCCCTGCCGGATCGCACCACCATCATGAATTTCCGCCACCTGCTCGAGCAGCATCAACTGGCCCGTCAATTGTTCAAGACCATCAATCGCTGGCTGGCCGAAGCAGGCGTCATGATGACCCAAGGCACTTTGGTGGATGCCACCATCATTGAGGCACCCAGCTCTACCAAGAACAAAGAGCAGCAACGCGATCCGGAGATGCATCAGACCAAGAAAGGCAATCAGTGGCACTTTGGCATGAAGGCCCACATTGGTGTCGATGCCAAGAGTGGCCTGACCCACAGCCTGGTCACCACCGCGGCCAACGAGCATGACCTCAATCAGCTGGGTAATCTGCTTCATGGAGAGGAGCAATTTGTCTCAGCCGATGCCGGCTACCAAGGAGCGCCACAGCGCGAGGAGCTGGCCGAGGTGGATGTGGACTGGCTGATCGCCGAGCGTCCCGGCAGGGTAAAAACCTTGAAGCAGCATCCGCGCAAGAACAAAACGGCCATCAACATCGAATACATGAAAGCCAGCATCCGTGCCAGGGTGGAGCACCCGTTTCGCATCATCAAGCGGCAGTTCGGCTTCGTGAAAGCCAGATACAAGGGGCTGCTGAAAAACGATAACCAACTGGCGATGTTATTCACCCTGGCCAACCTGTTTCGGGTGGACCAAATGATACGTCAGTGGGAGAGATCTCAGTAAAAACCGGAAATAACGCCAGAAATGGTGGAAAAAATAGCCTAAATAGGCTGATTCGATGTGTTTGCGGGAAAAAAATCGGCCCAGATCCGCGAAATTTTAATCAGCGAGTCAGCTTGGGAAGAAATGACCTGCTTATTCGCACCTTCCTTAGAGGAACAGACAACAGTCATTGTTGGTCGAAACAACAGTGGGAAAACTGAATCGCCACGGATAATCTAGACACTTCCGAGCCGTTGTGGACTGCCCCCACCCCGGTAGACGATCCTGCTCTATAGTTGTGGGGGCAGTCCAGTTTTAATAACTGGCCCAAAGCTGAAAGCTTTCCGGAACCCCCAGCCTAGCTGGGGGTTTTCTGTGCACAAAAAGCCTGCTTAGGAAACTAAGCAGGCTTTTTGCATTATATCTGATAATCAATCACGGCTTCATCTGGCTCCATCGCCTGGCGCTTGATTTCATCGACGGATAACCCTGCGTTGCATAGCTCAATAAATCGCCAGACATAGTTGCGCTGCAGTTGCCCGCGTTTCAGGCCCAGCCAGACGGTATTTGCATCAAATAAGTGCCGGGTATCCAGACGGGTTAAGCTCCCCTCCTCCTGCTCTCCACTGGATTGTTCTGCCACCAGCCCGATTCCCAGCCCCAGCGACACATAGGTTTTAATCACATCCGAGTCCTGGGCGCTGAGGATAATATCCGGCACTAACCCTTTACGGGCAAATGCCTCATCGATACGGGAACGCCCCGTAATCCCCTGACGATACGTAATTAATGGCCAGTGGGCGATAGATTCCAGTGTGAGAGGAGACGTTTTCACCAAGGGATGGTCGTGAGGAACAAGCAGGCTGTGGTGCCAACGGAACCAGGGAAAAGCTACCAACAGCGGATCGCTGCTAAGTCGCTCACTGGCAATCCCGATGTCTGCCCCACCGTTTTGCAACAGTACGTCAATCTCCTGCGGTGTACCCTGGATCAGTTCCAGACGCACCTCAGGGAAGAGCTCACGAAAGGCTTTAATCACCGCGGGCAGGCTATAGCGTGCCTGTGTATGCGTGGTGGCAATCGCCAGTACACCGGACGTGTCATTGGTAAACAGATCCGCCAGTCTGCGAACGTTGCTGGCCTCATTCAGAATACGCTCGGCAATAACCAGCAAGGCTTTGCCCGGTTCGGTCATGCCCAGCAGGCGTTTACCGCGACGGATAAAAATCTCAATGCCAAGTTCATCTTCAAGTTCACGAATATGTCGGCTGACTCCCGACTGCGAGGTGTACAGTATATTCGCGACTTCCGTCAGGTTGTAATCCTGACGGGCCGCTTCGCGGATTATTTTAAGTTGCTGGAAATTCACTTTTCGCTCCGGGCACATCAGACATTACGCTATTGTTAAAGTCTGATGCCCCGCATAACAAATAATAAAAACCCGCATCTTATTCCTGGAGGGAATAAGGTTTAGCTGACCAGCTGTAGCTCGCGGTTTTCCAGTGCCGGACGGCTTACCAGCGACAACAGGATCTCCTTCACGGCCTGTGCCTGCGGCGATAAGCTCCCTCTGGCTGAGACGTTCAGCGATAATGGCAGATTCATCGATGGGGTTGTTATCCGCGCCATCCAGCCGTTAGCGGCATTACATAATGAACGGGCCGCCGACTCAGGCAACACTGTGACGCCCATCCCACTGGCGATGGCAGCCGTTAAGGTGGCGATAGATTCAATTTCGCCAATCACTTTGGCCGTCAGGCGACGAAGCGAAAAAGCTTCATCTACACGCAGGCGAACTGCGCTGTAATCCCGTGGCAAAAACAGATTCATCTGCGCCACCGCGGCTAAATCGACGCTTTGCCCCGGGCAATCACGCGTCCCGACCAGGTACAGATCCTCTTTAAGCAACGGTTGACTGCTGATACCCGCCACGGGTGAGCGCTCGTAGAGCACCGCCATGTCTAAATGCCCGCTGAGCAGCTTGTCATTCAGCACCGCCCCACTGTTTTCATGCAAATAGACCAGCACATCGGGCAGCTCTGCTCGTACTGTCTGTAATAACGGCATAGTGATGGCTGACGCCGCCGTCCCCGGCGCCAGGCCAATAGAGACCTGTCCCCCCAGGGTCTGACCTACGTTATTGACCGCAAGTTGCGCCTGCTCGCACTGGCGTAAAATCGTCCGCGCATGGGCATACAACACTTTCCCCGCTTCCGTTGGTGTGACGCCGCGCTTGGTGCGAATCAGCAGTTGCTGATCCAGTTCGCCTTCCAGCGTAGCAACCTGCTGGCTCAGCGCAGGTTGCGCGATATGCAACACTTCCGCTGCCTGGGTCAGGCTACCAATATCGACGATTTTCACGAAATATTTCAGTCGTCTGAAGTTCATTTTGCCTCCTGTCGGAATACCAGAACCCGTGCTGGCAGTCATTAATTCAGGATTGCAAGATGCTTGCCAGTTTAGTCAGCAGCCGTGTTTTACGGTTAAAACCGCGTAAAGTCAGGCTCAAAGGTGAAGAATGGACTTTTTGCACACCTGAACCTCTCATTCTGGCTGCCCTGGAAGAGGTAGACGCGCACCAGAATGGGGCAAAAGCATAAAAAGACGGAAAGATCGCCGCTTTGCTGATTTTGTCAGCAAACGAACGCACAAATGTATTTCCCCCTTTGACAAGCCTCATCGCCCTCGCTAATATGCGCCTCGTTCAAACGATTCCTCTGTAGTTCAGTCGGTAGAACGGCGGACTGTTAATCCGTATGTCACTGGTTCGAGTCCAGTCAGAGGAGCCAAATTTAAGAAGCCTGCTTAGGAAACTAAGCAGGCTTTTTGCTTTTCTGTTTTTCATTCATCTTATTTTTCATGTAGCCCTCTGGTGAGGGAGATAATCGTTTTCTCTTCCCGTCTGTCGCGGTAATCTCATAACGGTCGTTAATATATCGACTGCAATGTGTGTAGCCCAATTCAAATACTAATAACTAAAAGACAGTACAGACAGGATAACTATGGATTCCACTCTCACCTCCGCGGGTCCCCAAGAGGACGTCTCTTCGCTTCATCGTGCCCGACGCGCTGCGCTTGGTAGCTTCGCTGGCGCCGTGGTCGACTGGTATGATTTTCTGCTTTATGGCATCACCGCCGCACTGGTCTTTAATCGCGAGTTCTTCCCGCAGGTTAGCCCGGCAATGGGAACACTTGCCGCATTTGCCACCTTTGGCGTCGGATTTTTGTTCCGTCCGTTAGGCGGGGTTATCTTCGACCACTTTGGCGATCGCCTTGGCCGTAAACGCATGCTGATGCTCACCGTCTGGATGATGGGGATTGCCACTGCGCTGATAGGGATTATTCCTTCTTTTGACACTATTGGCTGGTGGGCCCCTGTGCTGCTGGTGACGCTACGCGCCATTCAGGGATTCGCCGTTGGTGGTGAATGGGGCGGCGCGGCGTTGCTCTCGGTCGAAAGCGCGCCGAAAAATAAAAAAGCCTTCTACAGCAGTGGCGTTCAGGTCGGTTACGGCGTCGGACTGCTGCTTTCTACCGGTCTGGTCTCACTGATTAGCTCGCAAACCACCGATGAGCAGTTCCTGAGCTGGGGCTGGCGTATTCCGTTCCTGTTCAGCATCGTACTGGTTTTGGGCGCGTTGTGGATGCGTAACAGAATGGATGAATCAGCCGAATTCGAACAGCAGCAACAGGCAGCGCAACCAGAGAAAAAGCGGTTACCGGTGGTCGAGGCGTTAATCCGCCATCCGGGCGCATTCTTAAAAATTATCGGCTTGCGCTTATGTGAACTGCTGACGATGTATATCGTCACCGCGTTTGCCCTTAATTACTCTACGCAGAACCTGGGCCTACCCCGCGAGCTGTTTCTGAATATCGGTTTGTTAGTGGGAGGACTGAGTTGTCTCACCATCCCCTGCTTTGCCTGGCTTGCCGACCGCTTTGGTCGACGGCGCGTGTACATTACCGGTGCACTGGTCGGTACGCTGAGCGCCTTCCCGTTCTTTATGGCGCTGGAAGCACAGTCTATTTTCTGGATCGTGTTCTTCGCGATTATGTTGGCCAATATTGCGCACGATATGGTGGTCTGCGTACAGCAGCCTATGTTTACCGGTTTGTTTGGCGCAAGTTATCGCTACAGCGGCGCAGGCGTTGGCTATCAGGTGGCAAGTGTGGTTGGCGGTGGTTTTACCCCCTTCATTGCTGCGGCACTGGTGACATTCTCGGGCGGAGACTGGCACAGCGTGGCCATTTATCTGATGGCCGGGTGTCTTATTTCCGCCGCCACTGCATTGCTGATGCGGGATAAGCAGCACAGTTAAGCCCTGATGCGAAGGTCATTCGACCTTCGCACAATCTTCCTCTACGTCTGACTTTTGTTTCATATTCCTGTGACATACTATCGGGAGAGCAGTACATCTGTGGAACAAGGAGACAGACATGAACAATAAGGGCTCCAGCCTGACCCCAACTCAGGCACTGGATAAACTGGACGCGCTGTACGAGCAGTCGGTTAAAGCACTGCGTAGCGCCATTGGTAAGTACATTGAAACAGGGACGCTCCCTGACATAATTGCCCGCCATAATGGTCTTTTTGTTTACCCATCGCTTTGTGTCACCTGGGATGGCAGCGCCACCAATCCCCCGAAAACCCGCGCTTATGGCCGTTTTACCCATGCGGGTAGCTATACCACTACGATCACCCGTCCGTCGCTTTTTCGTCCCTATCTTGAAGAACAACTCACGCTGCTGTATCAGGATTATGATGCGCATATCTCCGTCGAACCGTCGCAGCATGAAATCCCTTATCCCTATGTGATTGACGGTTCTGAGCTGACGCTCGACCGCTCAATGAGCGCCGGATTAACGCGCCATTTCCCCACTACCGAGTTGTCACAAATTGGAGATGAAACAGCCGATGGTACCTATCATCCGGCGGAATTCTCCCCGCTGTCGCACTTCGACGCCCGACGAGTAGATTTTTCGCTCGCACGACTGCGTCACTACACGGGAACGCCGGTTGAACATTTCCAACCATTTGTGCTGTTCACCAACTACACCCGCTATGTCGATGAGTTCGTGCGCTGGGGCTGCAGCCAGATCCTCGATCCGAACAGCCCCTATATCGCGCTGTCATGCGCGGGCGGGATCTGGATCACCGCTGAAACGGAAGCTCCAGAAGAGGCCATCTCCGATCTCGCCTGGAAGAAACATCAGATGCCCGCCTGGCATCTAATCACCGCCGACGGTCAGGGGATCACGCTGGTCAATATCGGCGTTGGCCCGTCTAACGCTAAAACCATTTGTGATCATCTGGCCGTACTGCGCCCTGACGTCTGGCTGATGATTGGACACTGTGGCGGCCTGCGTGAAAGCCAGGCGATTGGCGACTATGTTCTGGCCCACGCTTATCTGCGTGACGACCACGTGCTGGATGCCGTCCTGCCGCCGGATATTCCGATTCCGAGCATTGCGGAAGTACAACGTGCACTGTATGACGCCACCAAAGAAGTCAGCGGCATGCCCGGCGAAGAAGTTAAACAGCGCCTGCGTACCGGTACCGTCGTCACCACCGACGATCGCAACTGGGAGTTACGCTATTCCGCTTCTGCGCTGCGTTTTAACCTCAGTCGCGCGGTGGCTATTGATATGGAAAGCGCCACTATCGCCGCCCAGGGCTACCGCTTCCGCGTCCCGTACGGCACGCTGCTGTGCGTTTCCGATAAACCGCTGCACGGCGAGATCAAACTACCTGGTCAGGCCAACCGTTTTTATGAAGGTGCCATTTCCGAGCACCTGCAAATAGGTATCCGGGCAATCGATCGTCTGCGTGCTGAAGGCGATCGACTGCACTCCCGTAAATTACGTACGTTCAACGAACCGCCGTTCCGTTAAGGCCTGAAGGTAACTATGCACAACTCAACTCCTCTTTCCGCTCTGCGCAACCTGCTGTTAGCGCAAGGGCTGGATGGCATGATTGTTCCGCGCGCCGACGCTCACCAAAGCGAAGATTGTACACCGCATGACAATAAGCTGGCCTGGCTGACCGGTTTTAGCGGCTCCGCTGGTCTCGCGTTGGTCCTGCGCGACCGCGCATTAATGTTTGTCGATGGACGCTATCAGGTCCAGGTGCGCAATGAAGTCTCGCTGGATGATTTTGAAATTCACCATTTACATGACGAACCGCTGGCCGACTATTTGCAGTCTCACGTTGCTGCGGGCGCGCGTATCGGTTTTGAACCGTTGCTGATGGTCAACAGCCAGTTTGAAGCACTGTCGGCGACCCATTGCGAGCTGGCGCCTCTTGAGCAAGATCCTTTCGACCAGGTATGGCTTGACCGCCCGGCTGCACCCTGCGGCATCATTCGTGAAATGCCCATTGAAATCAGCGGGGAAAGCAGCACACAAAAACGTGCCCGCGTCGTGGATCTGCTCACGCAACAACAGGCCGACGTTCTGGCGATCACGCTGCCGGATAACATTGCCTGGCTGCTGAATGTGCGCGGTTCCGATCTGCCCATGGTGCCAGTGCCGTTTTCGTTCGCCCTACTCCATCGCAGCGGCGAGCTGGAATGGTTTGTGGATAGCAACAAAACCCAGCAGCTCCCTGCTGCACTGCTGAATACGCTCACGCTGGCCCCACAAGAGAGTTTTCTTGCCCGCTGCCAGCAGTTAGCCAAAGGGAAACGCTTTTTGGTCGATAAAGACTACGCCCCGGTCGCGCTGCGTTTTGCCATTGTAGAACACGGTGGCGAGGTCTTATGGGCACCCGATCCCATCACCTTGATGAAAGCGCACAAGAATGACGTTGAACTGGCGGGCTATCGGGAATGCCATGAACAAGATGGCGCGGCCTGGGTTAACTTTCTGGCATGGCTTACGCATGAAGTTCCCTTGCGCGAAGCGGCAGGCAATCCGGTCACTGAGCTGGAAGCGCAGGCCAGGCAACTGGAATTTCGCCAGCAGCAGCCGGGATTTATCGAGCAAAGCTTCAACACGATTTCGGCCTCAGCCAGCAATGCCGCAATGTGCCATTACCATTCCAGCGAAAAAACCAATACGCCCATTACCTCTCAGGCCATGTATCTGAATGATTCCGGCGGCCAGTACCATAATGGTACGACGGATACAACGCGCACCCTCGCGTTTGGTCCACAGGATCCGCAGCGTCGTCTGCATTACACCGCTGTGTTGAAAGGCTTTTTGTCGCTTATCTCGCTGCAATTTCCCAGCGGCACTCAGGGTCATCAGCTGGATGCCTTTAGCCGTCGGGCGCTGTGGGATCTGGGTCTGGATTTTGATCACGGTACGGGACACGGCGTAGGCCATCAGCTCCTGATCCATGAGCAGCCCCATCGCATTGCCAAAAAAGTAAACCCCTGGCCTCTGGTCGCGGGCAATATCATTACCATCGAGCCGGGTTATTATCTGGCCGGAGAATATGGGATCCGTATTGAGAATCAGGTGGAGATTATCAACAGTCGTCCTGGCTTCTGTCGCTTCTCAACGCTGACGCTGGTGCCAATTGATTTAAGTCTGGTTGAACTGCATCTGCTAAGTGAGGCTGAAAAGCAGTGGATTGATGATTACCACCAGCAGGTCAGAGAGACGTTATCCCCACGCGTGAACGCAGAGGCTCGTCCGTGGTTGTTTGCCGCCACTGCGCCGATTCGCGTTCAGGCCAATTAATGCATTAAAAAAGGCAGCCCGCAGGCTGCCTTAATTCTCCCCAACTTTTTACTGCTTAGCTGTGACGGATGTACTCATCCATTTCAGTTTTCAGGTTATCGGACTTAGTACCGAAGATAGCCTGAACACCGGAACCCGCCACTACAACGCCCGCTGCACCCAGTTTCTTCAGGCCAGCCTGATCCACTTTGGCAACGTCAGCGACGCTGACACGCAGACGAGTGATGCACGCATCGAGGTTAGTGATGTTATCTTTACCGCCGAATGCCGCAACCAGGGCCGGAGCCATTTCGCCGGACGCACCCGCTTTGGTGTCTTCGGTAGCATCTTCACGACCCGGAGTTTTCAGGTCCAGCGCTTTGATCAGCACACGGAAGATGGTGTAGTAAACAATCGCATAACCGATACCGACAATCGGGAACAGCCACAGTTTGCTGCTGTTACCGGACAGAACGATAAAGTCGATCAGACCGTGGGAGAACGACGTACCGTCACGCATACCCAGCAGGATACAGATCGGGAATGCCAGACCAGCCAGAATTGCGTGGATGATGTACAGGATCGGTGCCACGAACATGAACGAGAACTCGATCGGTTCGGTAATACCGGTCAGGAACGAGGTCAGCGCCGCGGAGATTATGATACCGCCCACTTTCGCGCGGTTTTCTGGTTTAGCAGAGTGCCAGATAGCGATAGCGGCAGCCGGCAGACCGTACATTTTGAACAGGAAGCCACCAGACAGTTTGCCCGCAGTCGGGTCACCCGCCATATAGCGAGGGATATCGCCGTGGAATACCTGGCCCGCAGCATTGGTGTATTCACCGATCTGCATCTGGAATGGAACGTTCCAGATATGGTGCAGACCAAACGGCACCAGGCAGCGTTCAATGAAGCCATAGATACCGAACGCTACGACCGGGTTCTGGTATGCAGCCCACTGGGAAAACGTCTGAATAGCAGTCCCGATCGGCGGCCAAATGAAGGACAGAACCACACCGGTGAAGATAGCGGCCAGACCAGAAATGATAGGAACGAAGCGCTTACCCGCAAAGAAGCCAAGATACTCAGGCAATTTGATACGGTAGAAACGGTTGAACATATACGCTGCAATCGCACCGGAGATAATCCCCCCGAGAACACCCGTATCAGCAAGGTGTTTAGCTGCGATCTCTTCAGCAGGTAAATGCAGAACCAGCGGCGCAACAACAGCCATGGTCTTAACCATAATGCCGTAGGCAACAACGGATGCCAGTGCAGATACGCCGTCGTTATTGGTGAAGCCTAACGCGACACCGATGGCAAAAATCAGCGGCATGTTTGCAAAAACAGAACCGCCTGCTTCTGCCATTACGTGCGATACAACGGCTGGCAGCCAGCTGAAGTTAGCGGAACCGACACCCAGCAGGATACCTGCAATCGGGAGTACGGATACCGGCAGCATCAGCGATTTACCGACCTTTTGCAGGTTAGCAAATGCATTCTTAAACATAATTGAGAGTGCTCCTGAGTATTTGTGCTTTTCTACGTTCTCACGCATTAGCGAGGGGGGAGAACCTCGCCGTGTACAGGGCATCTAAGTACCCTTTATTTATTACACAGAGTAAAATAATTCAGTTTGTTTTTGTTTGACGGCTATCACAATTCAGTCGTGGATGGCCGTAAAATCCGCACATTCCGATAAAATGCGTTTCTGAATGTGTCAAACCGGTTATTCACCGCCCATTTTGAGGCGGTGAACTTTACTCGCTTTGCTTATTAATTACGAGCTTTAAAAAAGTCAGTTAACGAACGGATTGCAGGCGAGAAGCGTCGATGTGAAACAGGCGGGCAAAGTTATCAGTGGTTGCCTGCGCCAGTTCTTCAACGGCAACACCTTTCACTACGGCCATATACTCCGCAACGTCACGGGTCATGGCAGGCTGGTTCTCTTTTCCACGATGCGGTACAGGCGCAAGGTAGGGAGAATCCGTCTCAACCAGCAACCTATCCAGAGGAACATAGCGGGCGGCATCACGGAGCTGATCTGCGTTACGGAACGTGACGATGCCGGAAAACGAGATATAAAATCCGAGGTCCAGCAATTTGCCCGCCGTTTCTCTGTCTTCTGTAAAACAGTGTAGTACGCCACCACAATCCGTCACTTTTTCTTCGCGCAGAATAGACAGCGTATCGGCCCGCGCATCGCGGGTATGTACGATAACTGGCTTTTGTAACTCACGGCCAATCTGAATATGATGGATAAAAGATTCCTGCTGGCGCACCTTTGTTTCCGGCGTATAGAAATAGTCCAGCCCGGTTTCCCCCATCGCCACAACGCCCTCTTCGGCGGCAAAACGGCGCAGGTCTTCAACATCATAGGCTTCATCCTGATTTAACGGATGCACGCCGCAGGAGAACACCACATTGTCACGTTCACCGACCAGTTCGCGCATACTGCGGTATCCTGGCAGAGTGGTCGCGACGGCAAGACAGAATTTCACATCGCGTGCGGCTGCTTTCGCCAGCACGTCATCCACGTCCTTATGCAGAGATTGATAATCCAGGCCATCAAGATGGCAGTGTGAGTCGACTAAAAACATAATGTCTCTCTCAAAGATGGGGAACAGGCAGTACGGTGCCTGGTTGCAGGTAATGCTCAATACGCAGGATAAGATCGGTTAACACCAGTTCACGGTTTACGCCTGTTACGTTCAGCAACTGCTGACGGCAATGACAAACGTCACCGAGTATCGCCTGTATCCGGGCGACGGATAACCGTTCTGCGATAGAAGATATCAGGTCCAGCGCATCAGGATTGGTTAAATGGGAAACCCCATACGGACGCTTCAAGGCATCCGTCAACAACGTTGCCAGCCAGTGTAAACGGGCGGCGGCCTGATCGTGGTTTAACGCCGCGAGCAGGATATACCAGTCACCTGCGTTTAATGTGTTTGCCAGTGCCGCACAAAAATCTGTGCGATGCGCCCAGCTTTCAGCCTGTAACAACGAGAGTGCCGCACCAGGCGAACCCGCGCTCAGGCGTAATGCGCTCAACAGCGCTTCTGGAGATGCGGTCACTTCGCGGGCGAGCCAGGAGATTGCGTACGACTCAGCCGGCGGCGCAAGATGGTGTAACCGGCAGCGGCTGCGCAATGTCGCCAGCAATCGCGCAGGCTCTGTGCTGGCGAGGAAAAACCAGGTTTGTGCAGGCGGTTCTTCCAGCGTTTTTAGCAGAGCATTGGCAGCAGCATCAGTTAACTGGGCAGCATCAGGGATCCACACCACTTTCGCACCGCCAAGGCGTGAATGCTCGTACAGCTTTTCACTCACTTCACGTACCGCATCAACCCCCAGCGTGCTTTTGCCTTTTTCCGGCAGCAGCGAATAGTAATCAGGATGCGTCCCCGCCTGCATCAATTGACAGCCCCGGCAGTGTCCGCAGCTTTTATGCCCTTCCGGCTGCTGGCACATTAAATAGCGACTGAGCGCGTAAATCAGCGCGTCGTCACCCATTCCGGGTAATGCCTGAATCAGTAACGCATGGTGACCACGACCCGCCTGGTAGCTGGCTACCAGTTTTTCAAAATCTGGCCGTAACCATGGGTACCATTTCATGCGCCCTGCTCCTGCACCCACTGGGTGATGGTATTGCGGATATCAGCCATCACAGCTTCCAGCGGCTGCGTAGCGTCGATGGTACGAATGCTGGCATCTTTGGCAGCCAGTTCAAGATAGCGCGCGCGGGTGCGATTAAAGAAATCGAAAGATTCCTGCTCAATACGATCCAGCTCGCCGCGCGCACGGGCACGCTTCAATCCGACTTCTGGAGTCACGTCCAGATAGAGCGTCAGGTCCGGGCGAAAATCACCGAGCACAGCATCGCGCAGGGTTGCCAGCATGTTTTGATCGATGCCGCGTCCGCCCCCCTGATACGCCTGGGTCGACAAATCGTGACGGTCGCCAATTACCCATGCGCCTTTTGCCAGCGCAGGTTTAATAACGGTTTCGACCAACTGTACGCGCGCGGCGTAAAACATCAGAACTTCAGCTTTGTCAGTGATGACCTCGTCACCCACCGACTTAATGTCCAGCACCAGACTTCTTAGTTTCTCCGCGAGCTGAGTTCCCCCCGGTTCGCGGGTAAAAACCATGTCACGAATACCGAGTTGCTCAAGTGTCTCTACCACCACGTTACGCGCGGTGGTTTTTCCGGCGCCTTCCAGGCCCTCGATGACGATATAGTTACTGCCCATTTTTTTCCTTAAGCACTTTCAGGTAATCCTGCACGGACCGGTTGTGGCTGGCAAGATTGGTGTTAAACGTGTGACCGCCTTTACCGTCAGCCACGAAATAGAGGTACGGCGTTTTTGCCGGATGCGCCGCGGCCTGCAATGAGGCCTCTCCCGGCATGGCAATCGGGCCAGGCGGCAACCCCGTAATGGTATAGGTGTTATAGGCGGTCGGGGTATCTAAATCCACACGCGACAACTTGCCATTATACCGTGACCCCATCCCGTAAATCACCGTCGGATCGGTCTGTAAACGCATGCCAATCCGTAAGCGGTTAATAAAGACGGAGGCCACCTGGTCACGCTCGCTGGCAACCGCAGTCTCTTTTTCGATAATAGAGGCCATGGTTACCAGCTGATTTTTGTCCTGATAAGGCAGGCCTTCAGCGCGCCCTTCCCAGACGGAGTCTACCGCTTTAACCATTTTCTGATGCGCGCGTTTTAGCAACGCCACGTCGGTTGTATTGGCGGTATACATCCAGGTATCTGGCCAGAACCAGCCTTCTACCCATTGCGGGTTCTCCAGCTTCAGCGCCTGAGCAACGGTCTCGTAATTATCATCGCTCAGCGTATGTTTGATGTACGGGGCGTCGCGCAGCTGCTTGAGGTAGTCGCTCAGACGCATCCCTTCAACCAGACGTAACGGGAACTGCGCCTCTTTACCGCTTTCCAGCAGTTGCAACATATCCCGTACTGTCATGTCGGGCGTAAAACGGTAGGTTCCGGCTTTAAAATGCGACAGTTCGGGTTCCACACGCAGCAGCCACTGGAACACACGCGGACGATTGATAACGTTGTCCGCATACAACTGTTCACCGAGAGCCAGACGGCCCGTACCCGCTTTCAGCGTAAAAATCGTCTCTTCTTTAATCAATAACTTACTGTCCGCCAGATGGCGAACTTTCCACATTCCCACTCCCGCAGCTATGCCCAGCACAACCAGCAATAACAGGACAACAAGTAACAGTTTTTTCATGACTAATTCGGGTGCTCACAAAGTGGGGCTAAAAAATCGAACAACATACGTGCAGACAGCAGCGTGTCGCCACAGGTGTGTACGGGAATAACAGGCATTAACGCATTACAGACGACGATTTCATCGGCCTGCATAACCTCTTCCAACCCGGCATACACTTCGACAATGCTGAACGACGATTGTGCCAGCATCCGGATACAGAATTGTCGCATAATGCCGTTCACTCCGGCCTGATCCAGCCGGGGAGTGTAAACCACATCCCCCTTACGCCAGAACAAATTAGCCGCACAGCATTCCGTAACCCATCCCTCACTGTCAAGAACCAGTGCTTCATCAGCTGCCGTCTGCTCAAGATGAGAGCGAATCAACACCTGTTCCAGTCTATTCAGGTGCTTAGGTCCGGCAAGCAACGGATTACGCCCCAGACGCACTGGACTTAACGCCAGCGTTATCCCCTCCAGTCGCCAACGATCGTAATGATCGGGCCAGGCTGAAACAGAGAGAATACGTGTGGCACTGCGACAGTTTGCGCCGCTGTAACCACGGCCACCGCTACCACGGCTGATAATCACTTTTAACACGCCCCGCGCATGCCCTTGCGCCAGCATTTTCATTTCACTTTGCAGCTCTGACCAATCTTCGAAAGAGATCAGCAATTTTTGGCAGGCGTCTTGTAAACGCGCAAGATGCGCTGCAAAGAGGCAAATTTCGCCGTCAATAATACGCGCAGTGGTAAAACAGCCATCACCGAATTGGGTCGCTCGATCGCTTGCGGCCAGCATATTCTGCTCGCAGCCATTAATTAAGAACATGGTGGCTCCTTATTTCTGGTCCGCTAGTTTGGCAGGATGAACAACACAGGACAAGGGTGGAAAACCGAATAAAAAAAGGCCCGACAAGCGGACCTTTTTAAATTGCTATCGATGCTAACGCACCACCTGGCAGACTTAAATCTTTTTAAAGATCAACGAACCGTTAGTCCCGCCAAAGCCGAAGGAGTTACACAGTGCGTACTCCAGACCACTAACCTGACGCGCTTCGTGAGGTACGAAGTCCAGGTCACAACCTTCATCCGGGTTATCCAGGTTGATGGTTGGCGGAATAGCCTGATCGCGCAGCGCCAGGATAGAGAAAATAGACTCTACCGCGCCCGCCGCACCCAACAGGTGTCCGGTCATGGATTTAGTGGAGCTTACCATCACACGGCTTGCCGCATCGCCAAAGACAGATTTCACTGCCTGGGTTTCGGCTTTATCGCCAGCAGGAGTAGACGTGCCATGCGCGTTGACATAGCCGATCTGACCCGCTTCGATAGCCGCATCGCGTAGTGCGTTGACCATTGCCAGCGCAGCGCCCGCACCGTTTTCAGGTGGTGATGTCATGTGGTAAGCATCGCTGCTCATGCCAAAACCAACGACTTCAGCATAGACTTTTGCACCGCGCGCTTTCGCATGCTCGTACTCTTCCAGTACCACCATGCCTGCGCCGTCGCCCAGCACAAAGCCATCACGTTCTTTATCCCACGGACGGCTTGCCGCTTGCGGGTTATCATTACGTGTAGACAGCGCACGTGCCGCGCCAAAACCACCCACGCCCAGCGGGGTACTGGCTTTTTCTGCACCACCCGCAACCATCGCGTCTGCATCGCCGTATGCAATGATACGTGCTGCATGACCAATGTTATGCACACCTGAAGTACAGGCGGTCGCAATGGAGATGCTTGGCCCTTGCAGGCCGTACATGATGGTCAGGTGACCTGCCACCATGTTAACAATCGTTGACGGAACGAAGAACGGGCTGATCTTACGTGGACCGCCATTCACCAAAGAGGTGTGGTTTTCTTCGATCAATCCGAGACCGCCAATACCAGAGCCGATAGCGGCGCCAATACGGTGAGCGTTCTCTTCCGTAATTTCGAGACCAGAATCCTGCATGGCCTGAACGCCAGCGACAATTCCATATTGAATGAAAGCATCCATCTTGCGCTGTTCTTTGCGCGAGATAATGTCTTCACAGTTAAAATCCTTTACTAAGCCAGCAAATTTCGTTGCATAGGCGCTAGTATCGAAATGGTCGATCAGGCTGATGCCACTCTGACCGGCAAGGAGAGCTTTCCAGGTAGACTCTACGGTATTGCCGACAGGAGACAACATGCCCAGTCCGGTCACAACTACACGACGCTTAGACACGGTTGTCCTCCAGGGAGGGAAAATAATTCAAGTGGGATAAAAAGATAAAACTCAGGCGGTCGAATGACCGCCTGGAGATGTTCACTTACGCCTGGTGGCCGTTGATGTAATCAATGGCAGCCTGAACGGTAGTGATTTTCTCAGCTTCTTCGTCCGGAATCTCAGTATCAAACTCTTCTTCCAGAGCCATTACCAGCTCAACGGTGTCAAGAGAATCTGCGCCCAGGTCTTCAACGAAGGAAGCATTGTTGGTTACTTCTTCCTGCTTAACGCCCAGCTGTTCGCCGATAATTTTCTTAACGCGTTCTTCGATAGTGCTCATACTCTTAAATTTCCTATCAAAACTCGCTTTCGCGATGGTTTTCGTAGTGTATAAAATGTTGAAAAATTTGCAACTAAATCCCGGCAGGTCTTACCACGATTTTACGTTATTTTGAGGGCATTCACCCTAATAACGCAAATTTTTTTATCTCGTGGTTAAACCATGTACATCCCGCCGTTGACGTGCAAAGTCTCACCTGTGATGTAACTTGCTTCGTCAGAAGCTAAAAATGCAACCGCACTGGCGATTTCCTGAGCGCCGCCAAGGCGACCCGCAGGAACCTGCGCCAGAATACCCGCACGCTGATCATCAGACAGCGCACGCGTCATGTCCGTTTCAATAAAGCCCGGAGCAACAACGTTTACAGTAATGCCACGAGACGCAACTTCGCGCGCCAGTGATTTACTGAAGCCGATCAGACCCGCTTTCGCCGCAGCGTAGTTAGCCTGACCCGCATTTCCCATGGTACCAACCACAGAACCGATAGTGATAATACGCCCATGACGCTTTTTCATCATAGCTCGCATTACCGCTTTTGACAGACGGAAAACAGATGACAGGTTGGTTTCGATGATATCGTTCCACTCGTCATCTTTCATGCGCATTAACAGGTTATCACGAGTAATCCCGGCATTATTGACCAGGATATCGACTTCACCAAATTCTGCGCGAATATTTCCCAGAACAGATTCGATAGATGCCGGATCGGTCACATTCAACATCAGACCTTTACCATTTGCACCTAAGTAATCGCTAATGGCCTGCGCACCGCTTTCGCTGGTTGCAGTACCGATAACTTTCGCGCCACGGGCAACGAGTGTTTCAGCAATTGCGCGGCCAATGCCACGGCTTGCACCGGTAACCAGCGCGACTTTTCCTTCAAAACTCATGGTCTTCCTCTTTTATTGCTCTAGCGCCGCAGATAATGCCGCCGGCTCATTCAGTGCCGAAGCAGTCAGGGTGTCAACAATACGTTTCGTCAAACCGGTTAGAACTTTGCCCGGACCAACTTCATACAGGTGCTCTACGCCCTGGGACGCCATGAATTCAACGGTTTTAGTCCATTGAACCGGGCTGTACAGCTGGCGAACCAGCGCATCGCGAATAGCGTCTGCATCTGTTTCGCACTTCACGTCGACGTTGTTCACAACCGGAACAGTCGGCGCGTTAAAAGTGATTTTTTGCAGTTCAACAGCCAGTTTCTCAGCAGCAGGCTTCATCAGCGCGCAGTGAGAAGGAACGCTGACCGGCAGTGGCAGAGCACGCTTAGCGCCAGCCGCTTTACAGGCTGCGCCGGCACGTTCTACGGCTTCTTTATGCCCGGCAATAACCACCTGACCCGGTGAGTTAAAGTTTACCGGTGAAACCACCTGACCTTCGGCAGACTCTTCACACGCTCTAGCGATAGCAGCGTCGTCCAGACCGATAATAGCAGACATGCCGCCAGTGCCTTCCGGTACCGCTTCCTGCATGAATTTGCCACGCAGTTCAACCAGACGTACGGCATCGGCAAAACCGATAACCCCCGCACACACCAGCGCAGAGTATTCGCCCAGGCTGTGACCAGCCATCAGCGCAGGTGTTTTACCACCCTGCTGCTGCCATACGCGATAAAGCGCAACAGAGGCAGTCAACAGTGCTGGCTGCGTCTGCCAAGTTTTATTCAGCTCTTCGGCCGGCCCCTGCTGAGTCAACGCCCACAGATCATAGCCCAGCGCAGCTGATGCTTCAGCAAAAGTTTCTTCAACAATTGGGTAGTTTGCTGCCATTTCAGACAACATCCCAACAGTCTGGGAACCCTGCCCCGGGAACACAAATGCAAATTGCGTCATGTTTAAATCCTTATACTAGAAACGAATCAGCGCAGAGCCCCAGGTGAATCCACCCCCAAAGGCTTCAAGCAATATCAACTGCCCGGCTTTAATACGCCCGTCGCGGACGGCTTCGTCCAGCGCGCACGGTACGGAGGCCGCGGAGGTATTGCCATGTCTGTCGAGCGTCACGACAACATTATCCATCGACATACCCAGCTTTTTCGCGGTTGCGCTAATAATGCGGAGGTTTGCCTGATGCGGCACCAGCCAGTCCAGGGCAGAACGATCGAGATTATTTGCTTCCAGCGTTTCATCAACGATGTGTGCAAGCTCGGTCACCGCGACTTTAAATACTTCGTTACCCGCCATCGTCAGGTGGATCGGGTTTTCCGGGTTCACGCGATCGGCATTAGGCAGCGTCAACAGTTCGCCATAGCGACCATCAGCGTGCAGATGCGTAGAGAGAATGCCGGGCTCTTCTGATGCGCTCAGTACAACCGCACCTGCGCCATCGCCGAAAATAATGATCGTCCCGCGATCGGTTGGATCACAGGTACGAGCGAGGACATCTGAGCCAACTACCAGAGCATGCTTCACTGCGCCAGACTTAACGTACTGGTCGGCAACGCTCAAGGCGTAGGTGAAACCGGCACAAGCGGCTGCAACGTCAAACGCCGGACAGCCTTTGATCCCCAGCATACTTTGGATCTGGCATGCCGCACTTGGAAATGCGTGTGTGGATGATGTGGTGGCAACCACAATCAGACCAATTTGTTCTTTGTCGATGCCCGCCATTTCAATTGCACGGTTTGCGGCGGCAAAGCCCATCGTCGCAACTGTTTCATTTGGCGCTGCAATATGGCGTTCACGGATACCTGTGCGAGTGACGATCCACTCATCAGATGTCTCAACCATTTTTTCCAAATCGGCGTTAGTACGCACTTGTTCAGGCAGATAGCTGCCAGTACCAATAATCTTCGTATACATGTACGCTCAGTCACTTTTTGGTTATATACCGCCACGAGCAAATCGCTGATACGTTGGCAGCATTCACAAACGCACCGTTATCTGTGTGCTCGCGAGTTTGCGTTTTCGCCACCGTCCAGCAGTTCGAATCCAGCTGGGTATACAGATTCCAGGCGAGCGGCAATTCGCTGAGGAACTTGTCGCTGCACCGCCTGCACTGCCTGTTCAATCGCGACTTCAAATGCTCGCTGATTGGCCGCACCATGACTCTTAATCACCGTGCCGCGCAATCCTAACAGACAGGCGCCATTATACTGGTCGGGGTTGAGGTGACTAAATCGCCTTGTCAGGCTTTTTTGTAACCAACGTTTTAATAACAGCAGCCACCACGACCGTTTTTTGCCCTCACCCTGAAACTTCAGCAGTGAAAGGAACATTCTGACAACACCTTCCATCGTCTTTAATGTGACATTACCTGTAAAGCCGTCACAGACCAACACATCAGTTTTGCCAGTCAGTAACTCATTGGCTTCAAGATAGCCGATATAATTGATAGAAGGGATTGTTTTTAGCACTGCAGAAGCATCCCGAATACTGTCGAGACCCTTGGTTTCTTCTTCACCGATATTGAGCAACGCAACACGGGGATTGGCAATTCCAACCACCTCTTCTGCCAGCACGGAACCCATGACGGCAAATTGCACCAACATCGTGCTATCACAATCCACGTTGGCGCCCAAATCCAGCACCACCGTTTTGCCCTTTTGCTGATGGGGTAAAACCGTCACCAGCGCAGGACGCTCAATCCCCTCAAGGGGTTTGAGCAATAACTTCGCAAGACCCATTAGCGCACCTGTATTACCGGCGCTCACACAGGCTTCCGCTCGTCCTTCTTTCACGAGCTCCAGGGCAACGCGCATTGAGCTTCCACGACTGGCGCGAATAGCTTGCGAGGGCCGGGCATCACTGGCAATAACTGACTGAGCAGGGATAATCTGCAGACGTGAACGTTGTTCGAAGTCAGCTTTGGCAAGTAATGGCGTGATTGTATCGGGATCCCCGACTAAAAGAAGTGTGAGTTGCGAATTAGAATTCAGTGCCTGCAATGCTGCAGGCACTGTCACGGTAGGGCCAAAATCACCCCCCATGACATCTAACGCCAGGGTTAGACGTGTCAAGGTATCGTCGCTGCCCGGTTAGGTGTTTCCCCAGTTACCCGGGGAAAGCCTCACTAAGCTTCATCACGCGTGTGCTCTTTGTCTTTCTCACCGTAGCGGGAAAGCCATTGAGTCATGCGTGATTACTTAGCGATTACCTTACGGCCACGGTAAAAACCGTCGGCAGTGATGTGGTGACGCAGGTGTTGTTCACCAGAAGTTTTGTCTACAGACAGGCTGGTGACTGCGGTCAGAGCGTCATGAGAACGACGCATGCCACGTTTGGAACGGGTTGGTTTATTCTGTTGTACGGCCATGGACCTTACTCCTCAATTACTTACGCTTTAAGCTGGCTAATACGGCAAATGGGTTTGGTTTTTGCGCTTCATCAGGCAATTCGCCAAAGACCATGTCCGCCTCGGACACTTCACAGTGTTCAGAATCATGCACCGGAACTACCGGCAAGGAGAGGATAATCTCATCTTCAACCATTGCAAGCAGATCGATTTCACCGAATTCGTTAACCTCAATCGGCTCATACGCTTCCGGGAGTGCTTCAGCCTGCTCGTCAGAACGGACAGGACTAAAACAATATGTTGTGTGAACATGAAGTGGGAACGGTTTCCCGCAACGCTGACATTCGAGCGTAACCGACACCTTTGCATCACCGGTTATAACGGCAAGGCGCTGGTTATCGATAGCGAACGACATGGAGCATTCCACATCACTGTCCACTCTGACTACAGAATCGGCGACACGCTCAACCAGATCAGAAGTATAGATACCTTCATAATCGAGGCGTTTCTGAGCCGTACGAACCGGATCAAGAGTCAGGGGTAATTTTACCTTTTGCATAGGGCGCGCATATTAACTTTGTAACGTCATATAGTCAAAGAAAAAGGCAGCCTGTGGTTGCCTTTTGCCAATAATTCGCACACATTGCGGGTCATCGACTTAAAATCGCTCAACACAAGCCATTACAGCCAGCTTGTAGGACGAAGTCCATAGTTTAAAATGGCTCTCATCAATACGCTATATGCGAGGGAAAAAATATGCCTCAACTTATTCTTGCTTCTACCTCTCCCTGGCGTCGCGCTTTACTAGAAAAACTGGCAATCCCGTTCGAATGCGCAGCACCAGAGGTTGATGAAACGCCGTTACCGGGCGAAGCCCCCCGGCACTTAGTCTTGCGACTGGCGCAGAAAAAAGCGCAATCTCTCGCCCACCGATATCCATCGCACCTTATTATTGGTTCCGATCAAATTTGTGTTCTCGATGGTGAAATAACCGGCAAACCGTTAACAGAAGAAAATGCACGCCAGCAGTTACTCAAAGCCCGTGGCAATATTGTGACGTTTTATACCGGACTGGCGCTGTATAATTCTGCGACCGGACATTTACAAACTGAAGTTGAACCGTTCGACGTGCATTTTCGTCATTTAAGCGAAACGGAAATTGAAGATTACGTGCGCAAAGAGCGCCCGCTGCATTGTGCCGGTAGTTTTAAAAGCGAAGGATTGGGCATTGCACTTTTTGAGCGCCTGGAAGGTCGTGACCCAAATACTTTAATCGGTTTACCGCTAATCGCACTGTGTCAAATGCTGCGACGAGAAGATATGAACCCGTTAAAAGCCTGACGGGTTGACGGCTGTTTAGGCCTAATCCTGTAGGCCTGATAGGCACAACGCCATCAGGTCTACAGGTAATGCGCGATAATATCAATGCGCATCAGCCTTTACTGCGTAACACCTCGAGGCAGCGCTTCAACTGCTTATCCATTGGCGCTTCAATACGCATTACTTCACCCGTCCCAGGATGAGTAAATTTCAACGCAGCGGCGTGCAAAAAGAGCCTGCTCAGCCCGGTATCCGCCAGTTGCTTATCGAACTCACGATCGCCATAGCGGTCGTCAAAGGCAATCGGATGTCCGGCATATTGTGTATGCACGCGAATCTGGTGCGTTCGTCCAGTCACGGGACTGCAGCGCACAAGCGTAGCGAACGCATAACGCTCTTCCACTTTAAAGCGTGTTTCCGATGGTTTGCCTTCCTGATTCACCCGCACAATGCGCTCGCCGCTTTGCAGAATGTTCTTTAACAGCGGGGCCTGCACGGTTTTGACATGGGACTGCCACTGGCCGCGTACCAACGCGAGGTAGTCTTTCTGCATGCCTTTTTCACGCAGTTGTTCATGCAACGAACGCAAGGCAGATCGTTTTTTGGCCACCAGCAGCACGCCGGAGGTATCCCGGTCAAGGCGATGCACCAGCTCAAGGAAACGCGCTTCCGGGCGCAGCGCACGTAAGCCTTCAATGACGCCAAAGCTTAAGCCGCTTCCACCATGCACGGCCGTACCTGAAGGCTTGTTAAGCACCAGAATGTGGTCATCTTCATATAAAATGACATCGGTCAGCGCCGCGACCTTCTGCAAATTCGGTGAAATGGCCTCTTCTTCACGTTCAGCGACACGTACAGGTGGAATACGCACAATGTCCCCGTCTTCGAGTTTGTACTCGGGTTTAATGCGTTTTTTGTTCACCCGCACTTCGCCTTTACGCAAAATGCGATAAATCATACTTTTCGGCACGCCCTTGAGCTGGGTGCGCAAAAAGTTGTCGATGCGTTGCCCTGCTTCGTCGGCAGTAATGGCAACTGTTTTTACGGCTGGAGTCTCTGTTTTCATGGGGGCCGATTTTAAATAGCCATCAAGATTCGCGCCACACATTTTTCTATGCTTATATTAACTGCTATACCTTATTACTTAAGTTTGACATAGCCGATTTGGTGGTTATTAAAGCAATCACTACGCGGAAGTGAAAAAACTGTGAGTAACCGGGTGATAAATGGCAAAAGTCATCTTGCTATAACAAGGTTAGCAGTGGAATAATGAGGTTGTTTCCGTGTTGAATCTTGTTAAAACAAGACCTTTTCCGGAATGACCCAATTTTGCCCGACCGATCATCAACGCAGCAATGGCGTAAGACGTATTGATCTTTCAGGCAGTTAGCGGGCTGCGGGTTGCAGTCCTTACCGGTAAGTGCTCTATAGATTTCGCGTTGTAGGAAGGCGGCAAGTCTGGGAACCCCAGGTGCTTACTCCTGTAAGTGGTTGGGGTAAGAAGATGAAGCCAACGCACCCACAGCGTGAAAGACGATAAGCACAATGGAAGCTTCTCTGGAGAGTAACACCCAGACTGTTCCCCTGATAATTGCGCTGTGTTTCCGTATGAAATACAGGCAACCGACACTCTGCGCCTCTTTGAGCTGACGATAACCGTGAGGTTGGCGACGCGAATAGACACGAGGCCATCGGTTCACACCCGGAAAGGCATTACTCTGCCCGCAGCTTAGTCGTCAATGTAAGAATAATGAGTAAGTTACGATGAAAAGAATGTTAATTAACGCGACTCAGCAGGAAGAGTTGCGTGTCGCCCTTGTAGATGGGCAGCGTCTGTACGATCTGGATATCGAAAGTCCTGGACACGAACAGAAAAAAGCCAACATCTATAAAGGCAAAATTACCCGTATTGAACCGAGTCTGGAAGCTGCTTTTGTTGATTACGACGCTGAACGTCACGGTTTCCTCCCGTTAAAAGAAATTGCCCGCGAATACTTCCCCGCTAGCTACAACTCCCATGGTCGTCCCAACATTAAAGACGTGTTGCGCGAAGGTCAGGAAGTCATTGTTCAGATCGATAAAGAAGAACGCGGCAATAAAGGCGCTGCGCTGACCACCTTTATCAGCCTGGCAGGTAGTTATCTGGTTCTGATGCCGAACAACCCGCGCGCGGGCGGTATCTCCCGTCGCATTGAAGGCGACGACCGTACCGAATTAAAAGAAGCGCTGGCAAGCCTGGAACTGCCTGATGGCATGGGGCTTATCGTGCGTACCGCAGGTGTCGGCAAATCTGCCGAAGCGCTGCAGTGGGACCTGAGTTTCCGCCTGAAGCACTGGGAAGCGATTCAAAAAGCCGCTGACAGCCGCCCTGCTCCGTTCCTGATCCATCAGGAAAGCAACGTTATCGTTCGCGCATTCCGTGACTATTTACGTCAGGACATCGGCGAAATCCTCATCGACAACCCGAAAGTTATGGAGATGGCGCGTCAGCACATCGCCGCGCTGGGTCGTCCGGATTTCAGCAGCAAAATCAAACTGTACACCGGTGAAATCCCGCTGTTCAGCCACTATCAAATCGAATCTCAAATTGAGTCCGCATTCCAGCGCGAAGTGCGTCTACCGTCCGGCAGCTCAATCGTTATCGACAGCACAGAAGCGCTGACCGCTATCGATATCAACTCCGCACGCGCGACCCGCGGCAGCGACATCGAAGAAACTGCGTTCAACACCAACCTTGAAGCAGCCGATGAAATTGCTCGTCAGTTGCGTCTGCGCGACCTCGGCGGCCTGATCGTAATCGACTTCATTGATATGACGCCGGTTCGTCACCAGCGTGCGGTTGAAAACCGCCTGCGTGAAGCCGTGCGCCAGGACAGAGCGCGTATTCAGATCAGCCATATTTCTCGCTTCGGCCTGCTGGAGATGTCCCGCCAGCGTCTGAGCCCGTCGCTGGGTGAATCCAGCCATCACGTATGCCCACGCTGCTCCGGCACGGGTACCGTACGTGATAACGAATCACTGTCGCTGTCTATTCTGCGTCTGATCGAAGAAGAAGCGCTGAAAGAAAATACGCAGGAAGTTCACGCTATTGTTCCTGTGCCGATCGCATCCTACCTGCTCAACGAAAAACGTACCGCGGTAAATGCCATCGAGACGCGTCAGAATGGCGTGCGCTGTGTGATTGTGCCAAACGATCAGATGGAAACCCCGCATTACTCCGTGCTGCGCGTACGCAAAGGGGAAGAAACACCAACCCTGAGCTACCTGCTGCCGAAACTGCATGAAGAAGCGATGGCATTGCCGACGGAAGAAGAGTTCGTCGAGCGTAAACAGCCAGAGCAGCCGGCATTGGCCACCTTTGCTATGCCAGAGGTGCCGCCAGCCCCTGCTTTGCAGGAACCTACTGCGAAGGCCGCCGCGCCTAAAGCCGCAGCAGCGACCGCGGCCGTCGCCGCGCAGCCAGGTTTGATTAGCCGTTTCTTCGGCGCACTGAAGTCCATCTTCAGCGGTAGCGAAGAAGTGAAACCGGTTGAACAACCTGCGCCGAAAGCTGAAGAGAAAACCGATCGCCAGCAGGATCGTCGTAAACCGCGTCAGAACAATCGTCGCGACCGTAACGATCGTCGTGATAATCGCGACAACCGTGGCGAGCGTGATAACCGTAACGAGCGTTCAGAAAGCGGTGAAAACCGTGAAGATAACCGCCGTAACCGCCGTCAGTCGCAGCAGCAAAATGCGGAAGCACGCGATAACCGCCAGCAGTCTACTGAGGTCGCCGACAAAGCGAAATCCGGTGATGACCAGCAGGCTCCGCGTCGCGAGCGCAACCGCCGTCGCAACGATGATAAGCGTCAGGCGCAGCAGGAAGTTAAAGAGCTGAACCTGGCAGAACAACCTGCGCAGGATACCGAGCAGGAAGAGCGCGTTCGTCAGCCTCAGACTCGCCGTAAACAGCGTCAGCTGACTCAGAAAGTTCGTTACACAGACAGCCCGGCTGTTGAAGCCGAAGTCGCGACTGCCGAGGTGGTCACTGAAACGGCTGTCGCTCAACCAACTGAACAGTCCGTACCGGCACAGCGTACAGAACTGGCGAAAGTTGATCTGCCTGCCGTCGTTGCGACTGAGCAGGAAGACAACAGCGAAGCGCGTGACTCTAATGGTATGCCGCGTCGTTCCCGTCGCTCACCTCGCCATCTGCGCGTCAGTGGACAACGCCGTCGTCGCTATCGTGACGAGCGTTACCCGGTTCAGTCGCCGATGCCGTTAATGGTTGCCTGCGCATCTCCAGAATTAGCGTCCGGTAAAGTCTGGATCCGCTACCCTGTTGCTCGTCCTCAGGATCAGCAGGTTGCAGAGCAGCGCGAGCAGGAAACGCCAGTCGCCGTAGAGCCTCAGGTTGCTGCAGCTGCCGTTGAGCATATTGTGAACGCCCCTGCGTCGGTTGAAACCGTACAGCCAGAGGTGGTCATTGCTGAACCTCAGGCTACCGTCGTTGAAACCACGCATCCGGAAGTCATCGCTACTCCGGTCGAGGAACAACCGCAAATTATCGCTGAATCTGACGCGCCTGTTGCTGAGGATACCGCGGCGAAAGCCGAACCTGTCGCTGAAATTGTGGCTGCGCCGGTTGTCGAAGAATCTGCGGAGGTTGTTATTTCTCAGCCTGAAGTGGCTGAAGAGATTGCCGAGGTTGTGGAAACAGCGCCAGTGGCTGAAGAAGTTGCCGCGCCGCAAGAGGTTGTTGCCGCACCTGTCGTCGAAGACACAGTCGCTAAGGCTGAAGTTGTCGCAACCCGCATTGACGCAGAACATCTTCACAGCCACGCGGCCGCCCCGATGACCCGTGCTCCGGCACCAGAGTATGTGCCTGAAGCGCCGCGTCATAGTGACTGGCAACGCCCGGAATTCGCCTTTGAAGGTAAAGGTGCCGCAGGTGGACACAGCGCCACGCACCAGGCGACTGCGCCAGCAACGCGCCCGCAGCCCATTGAGTAAGTCATAATCAACATCAAAGCCGACCTTCGGGTCGGCTTTTTTTTATCTCTGCTCTACGCACTGGCAAACTGAGAAGGCGTGGTTACGCTGGCAATCTTTAGCGGTGCGATTGCGTGGGAAATAAGATTAACGGGGAATCTGTCGCTGAGAAAATAACAGTGGCCTAAAAAAATGCCCGCTCCGGGGTGTTAAAGGAGCGGGCAGACAAACATATCCAGTTTCATGATATGTTCAAAAAGGTGTTACCGGTTCAGTTGAAATAGCGACATTCCCTGCATATCGGTAAACGTTTTGTACGATGCCTGCAGTGCGGCCTGCTGCATCACGTAGGACGAAATCGCTGCGTTCCAGTCAACATCCACCAGATTGCTCATCTGCTGAGTCTGGCCCAATGCGCGATCGGCGCCCAGTGAATCCAGTGAACTTAACTCGCTGAGCTGAGTCCCTAATTCTGCACGAACAGAAAGCACGTTATTCAGTGAATTTTTCAGGCCACGACTGGTTTTATCAATGGCTGCAGAGGCGGTAGCTTTTGCCGCGTCATTGCCCTCAATCGGGGTTTTGAGCGCATCAATAGCGGTATCCAGCATTTTGAACAGGTTCTTTTCCTGAGTACCGCCGCCTGGTTCCGGTACGGCATTGCTGGTCAGATTAACAAATACTTTATCGCCAGTATGACCAATCACCATGGTGCGGGAGGCATCGACCTGCTGGGTCACATTTGTTGTACCGCCGCTGTAAGCGCCATCTGCCTGAGCAAACGGTGCAGATTCTGTTTTATATCCGCCAAAAATATAGCGCCCATTACCGTCGGTGCTGTTCGCCAGGTTCATCAGTTGATCGCGGATCCCCTGCAGGTCGGTGGCCAGCGATGCACGGTCGTCATCGCTTAACGTGCCATTCGCAGCATAGACAATTTTTTCCTGCGCGGTCTGAATTGCCGTCGTTACCTGACTCAGTACGTTCTCTTCCAGCGATACTTTTTGCGTCGCAAATGAACGCGCCAGCGTATATTGGCTGTTCTGCGCCTGTGCTTGAGAAAGCACCACGGCCTGCGAGGCGGCGATCGGATCGTCAGATGGGTTGATCACACGTTTGCCCGTTGACATCTGCTCGCCGAACTTCATCCATTCAGCCTGAGAGTTAGTGATGCCACGCATATTCTGCTGGTACATCATCTGGGTGCTGATACGCATTGTGTCCCTCTCCCTTAGCGAATATTAATCAGTGCATCAAACAGCGCATTTGCAGTTTGCAGCACTTGCGCGTTAGCCAGGTAATACTGTTGGTAGCGCTGTAAGTTACCGTATTCTTCGTCGAGGTTGACGCCGGAAATAGACTGCTGCTGCTTATAAAGCTGCGTTACCACGTTGTTCTGGGTAATGGCGCTGGTTTTCAGCGTCGCGGTTTTGTTCCCGACATCGCTTACCAGCGTGGCATATGCATCGTTGAAGGTCTTATTACCCACGGTAGCTTTGGTCTGCAGATCCAGCAGTTTCTGACCGTTACGGTTATCGCTTTTTCCCTTATCAATATCCGGGTCCGGATCATTTTTTGAGACCTGGGCCATGGCGATTTTCGACTCATCGGTCACCATGACTTTCATATCAACAACGGCGTTACTGACAGGTTTCACTGTGAAGCTGTCATTTGCTTTTGCGCCAGCATTTACGGTGATTTCCATCCCGTCAAAGGACATCTTCCCACCGGTAACGGTAGCTTTGAAGCTGGTATTATCCGCCAGGCGAGTAACCTGCCAGTCCGTCCCGTCATAAACGATTTTATAATCGGCCGCCTGTACAGCAGAGCTGTCGGTAATCTTCGCGCTTAACGATCCTGTTCCTGTATTTTTAGCGTTGTTGAATACTGCCGGGCTACCGATAGCAAAGAAATCCTTACCCTGATCGCCGTTCGCGTCAAAACCCTCTTTATGCTGGGTGTTAAACGCATCGGCAAACGCCAACGCCAGTTGGCCCAGTGTGTTACGCGTCTGGTCAAGCTCTTGAGAACGGAAGGTCAACAGCCCGCCCAGTGAACCGGTATTCAACAGTTTTTCGGGAATTTCAACCTCGCCAGCAACCCCGTCGACGTAGGCCACTGTGATACGATTGGGATCGTCACTGGAGGGCACAGCCGCCAGCTGGCGTGCATTGCTGCCCTGCACCAGTGAATAGCCGTTCGCCATGGTTATGTTGTAAGTCCCACCGTCCTGAACGCTGACTTCTACACCGACAATCTGGTTCAGTTCACTGACCAGTTGGTCGCGCTGGTCAAGTAAATCGTTAGGCGATGCGCCCGCACCGACGCCGGTCAGACGGGAAATCTGATCGTTGAGGCTGGCAATCTGTTTTGAATAGTTGTTGATCTGGTCAACGCTGGCCTTGATCGCAGTATTAACCTGCTTGTCTTGATCACGCAGATACTGGTCAGTTGTTCTGAACTGGTTGACCAAACCATCAGCTTTACCGATCAGCGCCTGGCGCGCCGCCGGGTCTTCCGCGTTACTGACAAGCGTTTGCAGGCTGGTAAAAAAGTCCTGCATTGAGGTCGAAATGGAACTGGTTTTGCTGGAGAGCAGATTGTCGATTTTCGACATTTGTTCATAGCGCGTTGTCAGGCCGCTGCTTTGGTTCTGCGCGGCACGTAACTGATTCGTGATAAAGGAGTCATACTCGCGCTGTACGCCAGAAACATAGACGCCATTGCCAACCCAGCCCCCCGCACCCAGCGTGCTGTTCGCTTGTGCCATAATTGTCGTTTGACGGGTGTATCCGGTAACGTTATAGCTGGAGATGTTATTACTGGCAGAATTCAACGCGGCCTGCGCTGCGGCGAGTCCACTCATCGCGTTATTAATCAAGCTGGACATGGAGGTTCCTTGTAATCCTTCAATACTCGTTATTATCGGCAGCAGGTTGGTAGACTTGAGCTATTTAAAAGAGATTATCGATATTCGTACTGTAGGTTTTGCTCACTTTTTCGCTCATCGATTTCAACTGCTGGATCATGCTGGTTAATTTACGCGCATAGTTAGGGTCGGTCGCGTAACCAGCATTCTGCAAAGCCTGTGCCCCTTGCTCGGCGGTAGCAGCGGCGGTTACCGCCGCATAGCGCGGGTTACGTGATATCAGACCGACATAATCCGACAGTGCCTCAAGGTAAGAGCTATAGACGCGGAATCGGGCTTTCACCTTTTTCGCCTCGCCGTTTTCATATTCGGTGGTGGTGATTTCGGTGGTTGGGCCTTTCCAGCTTCCCGAAGCCTTCACGCCAAAAATGTTAAAGCTCGGTTCACCGTTCTCACGGCGGATTTGTCGCTGGCCCCATCCGGACTCCAGCGCCGCCTGCGCCAGAATCAGATGATGTGGAACCCCGCTTTGCTGACTTGCCAGCTTAGCCGGCAGCGATAGCTGGGCGAGGAAGTCTTTACTGTCACCTGACAGCGGCTCATCATTGCTTTCCGTCGCGCGGGGAATGGCTTTACGGACCAGTTGCGTCAGCGCCTGGTTTTGATAGCTGGTCACCGTTTCCAGGGAGAACTTCATTGGCACCTGCGGCGCATCGTCTGCGGGTTGCGCCTGCCCTTCAGTCATCTGCTTAACCATCATTTCAGCCAGTCCCAGACCTTTACCTGCGGTCATCTGCTGCGCAATTTGTTGGTCATACATGCTGGTATACAAACGTGTTGAATCACTGCTAAAAACGCCATCTTTCGGCAGCGCTTCACGCATGCTTTTCAGCATCATTTGTACGAACATCCCTTCAACCTGACGGGCAACCGGGCGGATATTCGCCGCCGGGTCCTGACCCGCTTTCGCTTTCAGTTCGTTCAGTGATTGCGCATCCCAGGCGGCACTGGTCAGCAGTTTGCTGTCACCAATCATTAGATGATTTCCAGTTTGGCGCGTAAGCATCCCGCGCTCTGCATCGATTGCAGAATGGACATCAGATCCATCGGCGTTGCCCCTAGCGCATTAAGCGCACGCACAACATTGTTCAGGTTGGCGCTGGAACGCACGCTTTGCAGCGAACCGCCGCTCTGGCGCAGATCGATCTGGGTTTGAGGTGTCACCACGGTCTGTCCACCGCCAAACGGTGTATCCGGCTGGCTGACGTTCGCTTGGCGGTTTACCGTAATCGACAAGTTGCCTTGCGCGACGGCACAGCTATCCAGTGTGACTTCACGGTTCATAACGACGGATCCGGTGCGCGAGTTGATAATCACTTTCGCATCCTGCGGCGTGACGTTCACCTCCATATTCTGGATGTCAGCAAGGAAACGCACCTGCGAACTGTTGCCGCTTGGCACGCGTACCTGAATCGTCCGAGCGTCCAGCGCAGTGGCGCTACCAAAGCCGCGCGAACGGTTAATGGTGTCGGTTATCTGCTGCGCCATAGTGAAATCTTCATTATTGAGCTGCAGATTAATGGTGTTACCGCCGCCGAACTGGCTGGGTAATTCACGTTCGATGGTCGCGCCGTTGGTAATACGTCCGCCATTGAGCTGGTTTACCTGCACGCTGCTGCCACCCGCAGCCGCGCCTGCACCGCCTACCAGAATATTCCCCTGCGCCAGCGCATATACCTGGCTATCGACCCCTTTCAGCGGGGTCATCAGCAACGTTCCGCCGCGCAGGCTTTTGGCGTTCCCCATGGAAGAGACCACCACGTCAATGGTTTGCCCCTGACGACCAAAGGCCGGGAATTGCGCGGTCACCATCACCGCCGCCACGTTTTTCAGTTGCATATTGGTGCCGGTTGGCACGGTAATTCCCAACTGCGAAAGCATGTTGTTGAGCGTTTGCGTAGTAAACGGCGTCTGGGTAGTCTGGTCACCCGTGCCATCCAAACCGACCACCAGCCCATAACCGATCAACGAGTTTTCCCGCACGCCCTGAACGCTGGTCAGGTCACGAATACGGTCGGCATGCGCAAAGGTGGTTATCAGCACCAGTACCATTCCAACTAAAGATTTAAACACTGGCTACCTCGCTTACATCGGCGACAAGTTAAGGAAGAAACGCTGCAACCAGCCCATATTCTGCGCTTCATTGATGTAGCCGTTGCCGACATACTCAATACGTGCGTCCGCAACCTGAGTTGACGGTACGGAGTTGCTGCCACTGATGGTGCGCGGGTTAACGACCCCGGAGAAGCGAATGAATTCAGTGCCCTGATTAATGGCGATCTGTTTTTCACCCACAACATGTAAGTTGCCATTCACCAGTACCTGATCGACCGTTACGGTCAGGGTACCGCTGAAGGTATTGCTGGCGTTCGCGCCGCCTTTACCGTTAAAGGTGTTACCGCCTGAAGCTTCTACGTCAGCACGCTCGTTGCCAAACAGTCCTTGCAAATAACGCGGTACGGTATCAAAACCAAAGTTGGTTTTGCCGTCGCGGCTGGCATTAGCCGAAGAACTTTTGCTCGCGCTGACGTTTTCCTGCAATACGATGGTCAACGTATCGCCAATATTGCGCGGACGGCGGTCTTCGAATAGCGGCTGATAACCGTAGTTAATCGGTTGGGCCGACTGGAAGATTGATCCATTCGCCACCGGCGTCGGGCCAGGAACAGGCTGGGCAGACGTTGCGCCCTGCACGAGGGGCGTGGCCGGGATCCAGGCGCATCCTGTCAGTGAAACCACCAACAGGGCTAAAATTGGGTATGGGTGAAGCGCGTATTTTCGCATTGCGGTCATCTTCAAAATCAGTGTGCCGGTGAGGCTTTCACCCCACCGGGCCACACTTTAGAGTTGCGTCAGTTTTTGCAGCATCTGATCGGTGGTCGATACCGCTTTACTGTTGATTTCGTAAGCGCGCTGCACCTGGATCATGTTTACCAGCTCTTCCGCCACGTTGACGTTAGAGGTTTCAACATAACCCTGGTACAGCAGACCCGCGCCGTTCAGCCCCGGAGTGCTCTCATTCGGCGCACCGGATGACTGCGTTTCGGTGTACAGATTCTCACCAATGCTTTCCAGACCGGTATCGTTCATAAAAGTAGTCAGGTTAAGCTGCCCAACCTGAACCGGTGCTGCCTGGCCCTGCTGGGTTACGCTGACGATACCGTCGCGTCCAATGGTGATACTGAGCGAGTTAGCCGGGATGGTGATAGCCGGCTGAACCTGAAAACCACCCGCAGTCACCAGTTGACCGTTCTGATCCACCTGGAAAGAACCGTCACGGGTGTAGGCGGACGTGCCATCAGGCAGCATGACCTGGAAAAAGCCCTGCCCTTTAATCGCCACATCTTTACTGTTGTTGGTCTGCGACAGGTTCCCCTGGCTGTGTAAACGCTCAGTCGCGACCGGGCGCACACCGGTACCAATCTGCAAACCAGACGGCAGTGTGGTTTGTTCAGAAGACTGTGCGCCAGGCTGGCGAATCGTCTGGTACAACAGATCTTCAAAAACGGCACGTTGACGCTTAAATCCGTTGGTGCTGACGTTTGCCAGGTTGTTGGCAATCACATCCATGTTGGTTTGCTGCGCATCCAGGCCGGTTTTGGCGATCCACAATGAACTGATCATAAAATGTCCTGTATTAACTCATCGACAGCAGTTGGTTGGCGCGACCCGCGTTATCATCCACGCTACTGATAATCTTCATTTGCATTTCGAAACGACGGGCGTTGGCGATCATGTCACTCATCGCGGCTACCGGCTTAACGTTACTGCCTTCCAGCACACCCGACATAACGCGAATGCTGGGGTCAGCCTGTAACGTAGCGCCACGGGTAGCCTGCGCGGCCTGGGTCAGACGGAACATACCGTCATCGCCACGTTGCACTTCACTCCCCGTGGCCTTCACCAGTTTCAGTCGCCCAACTGGCGCAACGGTGTTAGCCGGATCGCCAGGGTTGAGCGCCGAGATCGTGCCGTCTGCCGCAATGGTGACTTCTGAACCTTCCGGTACGGCTATTGGTCCGGCTTCGCCAATCACCGGGTGTCCCTGAATGGTCAGTTCCCCCGTAGGGCTTACCTGAATGGCGCCATTTCGGGTATATCCTTCGCTACCGTCCGCGGTCTGCACAGCCAACCAGCCATCCTGTTGCAGCGCCACGTCCAGCGGACGTGAGGTATAGTCCATCTGACCCGGCGTCATATCGGCCCCCGGCGTGGAGGCCACCACCAGCGTACGCGTCGGTAAAGACAATCCTTCAACGGGAACCGCGCGCAGCGCATTGAGCTGCGCACGAAAACCCGGCGTTGAGGCGTTTGCCAGGTTGCTGGCCGTCACCGCTTGTTGATTCAGCGTCTGACTGGCCGCGCCCATGGCGGTATAAATTGCGTGATCCATTAAGCCATCCCGTCAGGCGCTTAGCGCAGGTTGACCAGCGTGTTGAGGATCTGGTCCTGGGTTTTGATGGTCTGCGCGTTCGACTGATAGTTACGCTGGGCGACGATCATATTCACCAGTTCTTTACTCAAATCCACGTTTGATGCTTCCAGCGCGCCGTTGGTCAGCTTGCCGAAGTTACCCTCGCCTGCGGTACCCAGCAGCGCCACGCCGGAAGACTGAGTAGCTGCCCAGACGTTGTCACCCTGAGAAGCCAGACCTTCGTTGTTGGCAAAGTTTGCCAGCACGATCTGCCCCAGAACCTGTTGCTGTTCGTTGGAGTAGCTACCGACCACAGTACCGTCATTGTTAATCTGGTAGCTCACCAGGTCGCCCGGCTTATAGCCATTCTGATTCGTGGCAACGATGTTGTTGGCGCCAGTGTTCTGCTGCATGGAGTTCAGGAAGCTCAGGGAGAAATTTGCCGCATCAGCACCGTTAATCTGCCCGGTTGTGATGTTGATTTCCTTTGGCCAGACGGTAGGAGGCGTTGGTACCGCCTCGGCGGCTGTGGCGCTAATCCCTAAGAACACACCATTTTCATTAAAGCGCATAAACCCTGCTGATTTTGCAGCGGCTCCGGTTGAAGCATCCTGTGTGTGAACTTCCCAGGTGTTGCTCTGCGCATTTTTGACATAAAAAATATTCATGTCATGGGCGTTACCCTGGCTATCGAAAACGGTAACGGTGCCTTTTTTGTTGTAGGAATCCGCATCGCTGGGATTAAACGGGGTCTTCGTTGGCACCTTGTCAGTGGAGTTCAGGTTGATCTGCATTGACGCAGTCGTGGTGGTTTTAGCCGCCATCAGCGTATTCGGGATAGTGATCGGCGCCGGGTTAGCACCTTGCTGTATCGTTGGCGGTGTACCGGTAGCCGGATAGCCCGTCAGCTGTAGCCCCTGCATGTTGACGATATTGCGGTTTTCATCGAGCTTGAACTGACCGTTACGGCTGTAGAAAACGGAACCGTTGCTGTCTGCCATGCGGAAAAAACCGTTCTGGCTGATAGCGACATCCAGCCCGCGACCGGTGTTGGTCGTGGTACCGTCGGTAAAGTCCTGGGTAATGCCCGCAACTTTAACGCCCAGACCCACTTTAGAACCGGCGAACATATCGGCAAACGAGGCCGTACCGGATTTAAAACCGTAGGTGGCGGAGTTGGCGATGTTGTTACCAATGACATCGAGGTTGGTCGCTGCAGCGTTCAGACCGCTGACCGCTTGTGAAAAGGCCATGACTTACTCCTGATAAGTGTGAAGGCTTAAATGATCTGCCGTACTTCGTCGAGGGTGGTGGTTCCATAGGTGCCCAGATCCAGCGTATTACCGCCGTTACTGCGAATAACGCCCTGCACCAGCGCAAACTGAAGCGGCTGAGCCACCAGTTGTGTTCCGCCATTACTGGCAGCAATTGACACGTTGTAAGAACCGCTTGGCGCATCCGTGCCATCGGTCATGGTGCCGTCCCAGGTAAAGGTATGAACGCCCGCTTTCAACCCACCAATATCAATGGTGCGTACCACCTTGCCGTCTTTATCGGTAATGGTTGCGGTAACCTTATCTGCCGGTTGCTGCAGTTCAACGCCAAACGGCGTAGTGGTGGTTTTTGCGCCCTCTTCCGTACCTTTACCGGTCAGGATGGTGGTACCTGGGATCATGACACCGTGGCCAATCAGCGTACTGGCCTGCAGCGACTGACTGTTGTCGATCTGCCCGGAGATCGATCCCAGCGTGGTGTTCAGTTTCTCAATTCCACTCACGGTACTGATTTGCGCCAACTGGGTGGTCAGTTCGTTGTTTTGCAGCGGGTTGGTTGGATCCTGGTTTTTCAGCTGTGCCACCAGCAGCGTAAGGAAGCTGCTTTGCAGGTCCGCGGCGTTGCTGCCCGTCAGCGAACTCTTCCCCGTTGCGTCATTCACACCCGTCGTGCTCGGGTCATTCATTTTTACAGCAATAGACATGTGCGCCTCCTTTTACTGGCCTAGCGTCAGCGTTTTGAGCATCAAGCTTTTCACCGTATTGAGCACTTCAACGTTTGCCTGGTAGCTACGCGAGGCTGACATGGTGTTGACCATTTCGCCGACGACGTCCACATTCGGCATTTTTACGTAACCGTTCGCATCGGCCAGCGGATTACCGGGTTCATAAACCAGCTTATCCGGCGCCTGGCTTTCAATGACGTCAGCGACTTTTACGCCACCGGTTGCCGCACCTGGCGCGGCATCAACCTGAAAAACAACCTGCTTCGCGCGATAGGGCTGACCGTCAGGTCCGGTGACGCTATCCGCATTCGCCATGTTGCTGGCTGCCACGTTCAGGCGCTTAGACTGAGCCGTCAGCGCAGAGCCTGCGATATCAAAAATATTTAACAGCGCCACGAATTAGTTCCCTCCTTGCAGCACGTTCATCATGCCTTTGATTTGTCCACCCAACGCGGTCAGCCCCATTTGATACTTGAGGCTGTTGTCTGCAAATTGCGTACGCTCCCGGTCCATATCTACCGTGTTGCCATCGAGAGACGGCTGATCAGGAATGCGGTAGAGCAGTTCCGTAGAAGGAGCGGAAACGGTCTGGGCCGGAATGTGTTGTGCAGAGGTCAGCGTCAACGAGACACCGCCGGTTTCTTCCCGTCCCCGCACCATGACTTTTTTTAATTCACTGGCGAAATCCAGGTCGCGCGCCTGATACCCCGGCGTGTCGGCATTGGCTATGTTGGCCGCCAATACTTCCTGGCGTTGGGCGCGCAAATTCAGCGCTTCCTGTTGAAAACGTAAGGCGGCGTCGAGCTTATCGAGCATATCTCCTCCGCAAATGACAAAATTCAGCCGACAGCTTAAATCCCATTACGCGCGCGTTATCGCCGGAATAAACGCAAAATGCGTCGCTATTTGTTGCGTTGATGACTGCGTCACACAGGTAGAATCCTGTCACTACCTGAAAAAGCGCGAGGTTTTGATGCAAACGTTTAAACGTGGAGTCGTCGTGGCAGCACTGCTGTTCAGTCCTATGACGCTGGCGCAAGACCTGAATTCACAGTTGACGGCATGGTTCTCCCAGCGTCTGGCCGGATTTAGCGATGAGGTCGTCGTTACTATCCGAACGTCGCCAAACTTATTGCCGAGCTGCGAACAACCAGCATTAAGCGTGTCCGGGAGTGCAAAATTGTGGGGTAATGTGAACGTGCTGGCGCGCTGCGCCAACGAGAAACGTTATCTGCAGGTGAACGTGCAGGCCACGGGAAACTACGTTGTTGCCGCCGCGCCCGTCGCTCGGGGTAGCGCCCTGACTTCGGCCAGCGTAACGCTAAAACGAGGTCGACTGGACCAACTCCCTCCGCGCGCCGTGCTGGATATGAATCAGGTGCAGGATGCCGTAAGCTTGCGCGATCTGGTGCCAGGTCAGCCGATACAGCTTTCCATGTTGCGCCAGGCATGGCGAATCAAGGCCGGTCAGCGCGTCCTGGTTATCGCCAACGGAGATGGCTTTCGGGTGAATGCCGAAGGTAAAGCGCTGAACAATGCCGCCGTCGCCCAGAATGCCCGAGTACGGATGATTTCAGGCCAGGTGGTGAGCGGTGTCGTCGATTCTGATGGGAATATTCTTATTAACCTATAATAGGTTAAAGATTTTTTAGCGTGTGCCGATAGATAAACAACCAATGATTACAGCGGGCCGCTATAGCGTAACCCCTCGATGAGGATAAACAAAATGAGCATTGATCGTACCTCACCATTGAAGCCAGTAAGTACCGTTCAGCCACGTGAAACCAGCGATGCGCCGGTACAAAAAACGCGGAAGGAAAAAACCACCGCCACCACCAGCACCAGCGTCATGCTGAGCGACGCCCAGGCCAAACTGATGCAGCCCGGCACCAATGACATCAATATGGAACGCGTGGAAGCACTCAAAACCGCAATCCGTAATGGCGAGCTGAAAATGGACACCGGAAAAATTGCCGACTCGCTGATCCGCGAGGCGCAGAGCTACTTACAGAGTAAATAAAGTATGACTCGTTTGTCAGAAATACTTGACCAGATGACGACCGTCCTCAATGACCTGAAAACGGTAATGGATGCTGAACAGCAGCAGCTTTCCGCAGGATATATTAACGGCAGCCAGCTACAGCGTATTACAGAAGAAAAAAGCTCTTTGCTGGCAACCCTTGATTATCTGGAGCAGCAGCGCCGTCTGGAGCATGACGCCACGCGCAGCGCCAATGATGAAATTGCCGAGCGTTGGCAGACCATTACCCGGAAAACACAGGACCTACGCGAACTCAACCAGCACAACGGTTGGCTGCTGGAAGGGCAGATCGAGCGCAATCAACAAGCGATTCAAGTGCTGAAACCGCACCAGGAACCGGCGCTGTATGGCGCAAACGGTCAAACCTCTGCTGCGCACCGCGGCGGGAAAAAATTCTCTATCTGATGCTAGCCTGATAACGTTTTGCTTATCAGGCCTACGCGTTTTGTAGGCCGGATACGGCGTCATGCCGCCATCCGGCATTAATCGGTTACGCCGTCCGGCGCACAAACTCTTTCACTTTAAAGCCCAGCACCGCGAGCGCAGCGAAGTAAGCAGCAATACCTGCCACCACAACGGCCATCAGACGCAGCAGACGCCATAACATCGTTCCCTGCGACCAGTCCGGCATGATGTAGAGCATCCCAACCAGCGCCGCCGACATCACCAGCACAGAAATCACCAGTCGCGCCAGGAACCAGGCCCAACCCGGTTGTGGGGTAAAAATTTTCTGTTTACGCAGTTGCCAGTACAGCAGTGAAGCGTTCAGACACGCCGCCAGACCAATCGACAGCGACAGCCCGGCATGTTTCAGCGGCCCAATAAACGCCAGGTTCATTACCTGGGTCATAATCAGCGTGACAATGGCAATCTTGACTGGCGTTTTAATATCCTGGCGCGAATAAAAACCAGGGGCCAACACTTTCACCACGATCAAGCCAATCAAACCTACCGAATATGCCACCAGCGCGCGCTGCGTCATCGCTGCGTCAAAGGCGGTAAATTTACCGTACTGGAACAGAGAAACCGTCAGCGGTTTGGCCAGAATCCCCAACGCCACGGCGCTCGGTAATGCCAACAGAAAACACAAACGCAGGCCCCAGTCCATCAGACGGCAATACTCATCATGATTACCGCTGGAAAAACTTTTGGACAGCGAGGGCAGCAGGATAGTCCCCAACGCGACGCCAAGTACGCCAGACGGAAACTCCATCAGACGGTCAGCATAATACATCCATGACACTGAGCCAGAGGCCAGAAATGAAGCGAAAATCGTATTGATGATCAGTGAAATCTGGCTGACAGATACCCCAAGGATCGCCGGGCCCATTTGCTTGACGACGCGCATCGCCCCCGCATCACGGAAGTTCACGCGCGGCAGCACCAGCATGCCAATTTTCTTCAGGTGCGGAAGCTGATAAATCAGCTGTAGCACACCGCCAACGGTAACGGCCCACGCCAGCGCCAGCACCGGAGGGTGAAAATAAGGCGCAGCAAACAGCGCGAAACCGATCATGCTGATATTCAGAAAGGTCGGCGCAAACGCCGGAATGGAAAAGCGATTCCAGGTATTCAGGATCGCACCCACCAGCGAAGCCAGCGAGATCAGCAGAATATACGGAAAGGTGATCCGTAGCAGTTGAGTGGTCAGCGCAAATTTGTCCGCGGTGTCGGCAAACCCAGGCGCGGTGACTAAAATCACCCACGGGGCAGCCAGCATCCCAGCGACCGTCACCACGGCCAGCGCCAGAGTCAACAGCCCGGAAACGTAAGAGACAAAGACGCGGGTCGCATCCTCACCCTGCTTACTTTTATATTCGGCAAGAATAGGCACAAACGCCTGCGAAAAAGCGCCCTCAGCAAAGATTCGGCGCAGCAGGTTAGGAAGTTTGAACGCCACAAAAAAGGCATCAGTCGCCATCCCTGCGCCAAAGATTCTGGCGACAATCGCATCACGCGCAAAACCCAGCACACGTGAAAACATCGTCATCGAGCTGACGGCTGCCAGCGACTTTAATAAATTCATCTATGTTGTATTCCAGACTCTGAGGCAAAACCCCGACAAACCTGCCCGTAGGTCGGATAAGGCATGATCGCCGCCATCCGGCACTTTTGCTGTGCCTGATGGCGACGCCGTAGCGTCTTATCAGGCCGACAAACCAGCCTATGGTTGAAAAGAGGTGTTATTTTTGAGTTGGCATATAGTACCTGGATTACAATGAATTACTACCGCCAGATGTTACAGGGGATTATTCAGCCATTGCCTCCCGCCACAGCTTTTCGACAACGCGCTGGGCCAGGAGCGCCTGCTCACCTGCCGTCTGGGGAACCGTCTGATTTTGCACGCACTCAATGAAATGACGTGCGCATCCGGCAAAACCACGCTGCTCCAGGGTAGTTTGCCAGCCTGCTACCGGCTTGTGCACCACACCTTGCCCGCGCTCTTCCCGCCATTCCCGCATATCCGTAACGTCAATCAGGCCACCATCCGTCACCGCCTGCACGCTCTCGCGCTGGCTACCGGCGCGGCGATGCATACTGGTCGTTACCTGCATTTGCCCGGCAGAAAAATGGTGCTCCGCATAGAGCATCGCGCCGGAGTCATTGGTTAACAGCGTACCGTTATTTAACTGCGCTTTCTCTCCCGCCAGCCACAATGCGGTATCGACAACGTGCAGATAGTCGTCCAGCAAAGTGAAGCGCAGATCGTGCGGCCCGACGCTGTCCGTCCGGTGCTTATCCATGCGTACGGACGCCGCATTGCCCAACTGGGATTTGAGATCCTGATACAGCGGCGCAAATCGACGGTTAAACCCCACCATCAGCGTCAGCTTTTTCCGCTCGGCCAGCTCCACCAATTGTTCAGCCTCGCGCAGGTTTTCCGCCAGCGGTTTATCCACGCACACGTGAACCCCGGCATTCAGCAGTTCGCTGACCACCGCATAGTGCGTTGCGGTACTGGAATGGACGAAAACCGCATCGCAGGTTTGCGCCAGATTAACCAGTGAATCAACGTAGGGTATCCGCCAGGTATCACAGATACGCTGCGCTTTTTCCCGCGAAGGTGAAAACGCCCCTTCCAGCGTCCAGTCTGCACTAGCGCCCAGCACGGGCAGCCAGGCCTTTTGCGCAATCCCGCCGAGCCCGACAACGCCGATACGTAATTTATTCACATCAGTCTCCCAGGTGCGCCAGCAAGGAATCAAGCCGTTGCTTAAGCTCCGCGACGTCTGTTTCCAGCGCTTCAACGCGCGCCTGTAGATCGCCCGAAGCTGCCGGAAGTTCATCTACCGTTGTCATCGCTTCATCAACGTCACCGCAAAACAGGTGCATATAACGGCTTTCACGTTTGCCCGGCTCACGCGCCAGGCGAACGACATAAGGACCATCTTCCCGGGTTGCCAGTTTCTCCAGTGTCGACTCTACTTCGGCCATGTCGCTGAATTCGTACATCCGGGAGGCGCGGCTACGCAGTTCACCTGGTGTTTGAGCGCCGCGCAGCAACAGCGTGGTAATGAGCGCGACTTCCCCCGCGCTGAGCTTAAGATTACCAAACTCAGAGTTGCAAAAACGCTGCTCATATTTCGTGACGCGATTACCAAAGCCACTCACCGTACGCAGGAAATGCCGTTTCACCAGGTTATCAAGCTGATCCTGCACGTCGGATTCCGACAGGTTCATCACGGGTTCACGATTCGTTTTTTGATTGCAGGCGGTTACGACTCCGTTAACGGAGAGCGGATACTGTTCAGGTGTAGTCACTTGTTTTTCTAATAAACAGCCAATCACCCGTGCTTCGGTGGCGGTTAATTCGTATTTCATCGTCTTCTCCATTAATCATGGCTGCATCTGAAACTTAGCGGCCGGGGGTCCATTCTGATGTGGTCAACGCCGTCAGCACGTGATCGCGCCACTGCCCGTCAATCAGCAGGTAGTCTTTGGCATACCCTTCTTTTTCAAAACCCAGTCGCGCCAGTAGGTCACCGCTGCGTTTATTATGTGGCATGTAGTTAGCCATAATGCGGTGAATATGCTGCGTGCGCTGCATATAGCGGATGGCCGAGGTTAAGGCTTCATACATCAACCCCTGCCCCTGCCACTTCTGCGCAATGGAGTAACCGAGATAACAGGCGTGGAAAGATCCCCGCACGACGTTCGAGAAGTTCGCGACGCCAATAATCTCTTTTTCTTCCGGATCGAGCAGCGCAAAGTAATAAGCGGTGCCCTGTTTATGAAACTCAGAGATCATGCTCAGACGCGCCTGCCAGCCTGATGGATAACAGTGGCTTTCATCGCGAATAGGCTCCCAGGGCTTTAAGAAATGACGATTTTCTGCGTAATAATCTGCCAGACGCCAGGCATCACGCTCATGCACTAAACGCACGACCAGGCGGTCCGTGGTTAAGCGCACTTTTGGCACGTTACTGCGATAGCCAAACATTCTATACCTACTCCTTCCCGTAACGTCTTCAATACGCTATTCGCATTACTATACCTGCGCAAATACGCCCTGTGAAAAGAGCAAAATGCCATTTTTTGAATTATTCACACATTTTGATGAAAACTCTCTATCAAGACGGACTTTTGATAAAAAAATATTGTCCCGCGAAGGGTGGGAAAAGCGATGACGACACCGCAGAATAGGAGGTGCTTATCTTTTAAACTCTATCCAGAGTGACGAGTTTTTCCCTGGAGGGGAAATGTCGCAAGTCTCGCAGGCAAGGAACCTGGGTAAATACTTCCTTCTTATCGATAACATGCTGGTCGTGCTGGGTTTCTTCGTCGTTTTCCCGCTGATCTCAATTCGTTTCGTCGATCAAATGGGCTGGGCCGCCGTGATGGTCGGTATCGCGCTTGGATTACGTCAATTTATCCAGCAAGGTTTAGGTATCTTCGGCGGTGCTATTGCTGACCGTTTCGGGGCAAAACCGATGATCGTCACCGGCATGCTGATGCGCGCTGCCGGATTCGCCACCATGGGCATTGCCCATGAACCGTGGCTGCTGTGGTTTTCCTGCTTTCTTTCCGGGCTGGGCGGCACGTTGTTCGACCCTCCCCGCTCGGCGCTGGTGGTCAAACTGATCCGTCCGGAAAAGCGCGGGCGTTTTTTCTCTATTCTGATGATGCAGGATAGCGCCGGGGCCGTGGTTGGCGCGTTGCTCGGCAGTTGGTTATTGCAATACGATTTCCGTCTGGTGTGTGCCACCGGCGCAATTTTGTTCGTTCTGTGCGCGGCGTTTAACGCCTGGCTACTTCCGGCATGGAAGCTGTCGACGGTGAAAATTCCGGTGCGCGAAGGAATGAGCCATGTGATGCATGACAAGCGCTTTGTCACTTATGTGCTGACGCTGGCGGGCTATTACATGCTGGCGGTACAAGTGATGCTGATGCTGCCAATAATGGTAAACGACATCGCTGGCTCACCGGCCGCTGTGAAATGGATGTATGCCATCGAGGCGTGCCTCTCTTTAACGTTGCTCTACCCGATTGCCCGCTGGAGTGAAAAACGCTTTCGCCTTGAGCATCGCCTGATGGCCGGTCTGCTGGTGATGTCTTTAAGCATGATGCCCATCGGCCTGGTCGGAAATTTGCAGCAGTTGTTCACCCTGATTTGCACGTTCTATATTGGCTCAATCATCGCCGAACCGGCGCGTGAACCCCTGAGCGCCTCGCTGGCGAATGCACGGGCACGGGGAAGCTATATGGGTTTCAGTCGACTGGGACTCGCCATCGGCGGCGCCATTGGTTATATCGGCGGCGGCTGGCTGTTTGACATGGGTAAAGCCCTGGCACAACCGGAGCTGCCCTGGATGATGCTCGGTATTATCGGCTTCATCACTTTCCTGGCGCTGGGCTGGCAATTCAGTCTCAAACGCCCAACGCGTGGTATGCTGGAGCCTGACGCCTGATAGCCAATCTGGTGTACGCTCATTTTTCAGTTTTTTCTGCTGTTACCCGCAGCGCTGGTGCTCGATGATGCTTTGTGTCACGATTACACCACAAGCATCATGTTGAGGAACCCCATGAAAAAGTTTTTTTTTGCCGCTGCACTAATTGTCAGCGGCCTGTTGGTTGGTTGTAATCAACTCACGCAATACACGGTTAGCGAGCAAGAGATTAATCAGGCCCTGGCGAAGAATAATAACTTTTCAAAAGATATCGGTCTGCCTGGTGTCGCTGAAGCACATATCGTACTGAACAATCTCGCCAGCCAGATAGGCCGTGAAGAACCCAATAAAGTGACGCTGACCGGAGACGCCAACCTGGACATGAACTCCCTGTTTGGCAGTCAGAAAGCGACCATGAAGCTGAAGCTAAAAGCCTTACCGGTTTTCAATAAAGAAAAAGGCGCGATTTATCTGCAAGAAATGGAAGTCGTGGACGCTACCGTCACGCCGGAAAAAATGCAGTCGGTACTGCAAACGCTGATGCCTTATTTAAATCAGTCGCTGCGCAACTATTTCAACCAGCAGCCAGCGTACATTCTGCGGGATGACAGCAGCCAGGGGGAAGCGCTGGCGAAAAAACTGGCGAAAGGCATTGAGGTGAAACCGGGAGAAATCATTATCCCGTTCACCGACTAATATGACAGAGGGCGCCGATGCGCCCTTTTTTTTCGTGCAAACGAAAACGTTTCCGCTTATCCTTTGTTTCCGGCAAAAAAGACTATCCTCAGCCGGAGCATATTGATGACTGCACCATCCCAGGTTTTAAAGATCCGCCGCCCAGACGACTGGCATCTTCACTTTCGCGATGGCGACATGTTAAAAACTGTCGTGCCCTATACCAGCGAAGTTTATGGCCGCGCCATTGTCATGCCGAACCTGGCTCCGCCCGTCACCACGGTGGACGCGGCTATCGCTTACCGCCAGCGAATTCTTGACGCGGTACCTGCCGGACACGACTTCACGCCATTAATGACCTGCTACTTAACGGATACGCTGGATCCCAATGAGCTGGAACGTGGATTCAACGAAGGCGTGTTCACCGCCGCAAAACTCTATCCGGCCAATGCCACCACCAACTCGACGCATGGCGTAACCTCTATTGATGCCATCATGCCAGTGCTGGAACGGATGGAAAAATTGGGTATGCCTCTGCTGGTGCACGGCGAAGTGACGCATGCGGATATCGATATTTTCGATCGCGAGGCGCGCTTTATTGAGACGGTAATGGAACCACTGCGTCAGCGTTTAACTGCGCTGAAAGTGGTGTTCGAACATATCACGACTAAAGATGCTGCCGAATACGTGCGCGACGGCAATGACCTTCTGGCGGCGACCATTACGCCGCAGCACCTGATGTTTAACCGCAACCACATGCTGGTCGGCGGGATTCGCCCTCATCTGTACTGCCTGCCGATCCTCAAACGTAACGTCCATCAACAGGCGCTGCGTGAGCTGGTCGCCAGCGGGTTTAACCGCGCCTTCCTCGGTACCGACTCAGCGCCGCATGCGCGTCATCGCAAAGAGTCAAGCTGTGGCTGTGCGGGCTGCTTTAATGCGCCGACCGCACTGGGCAGTTATGCCACCGTGTTTGAAGAGATGAATGCACTGGACCATTTTGAAGCCTTCTGCTCACTCAATGGCCCACAGTTCTACGGTTTGCCGGTGAATGAAACCTTTATTGAGCTGGAACGCGTGCAGCACCAGGTCCCAGAGAGCATTGCGCTGCAAGATGATACGCTGGTGCCTTTCCTGGGTGGCGAAACGGTACACTGGTCCGTGAAAAGCTAAAAAAAGTGTAGCCAACTGGCGAGAATAACTGTATAAATAAACAGTATATTCCACAGGGGGCTACTATGCGTATTGAAGTCACTATTGCCAAAACTTCACCTTTACCTGCTGGTGCAATTGACGCGCTGGCAGGTGAACTCTCCCGCCGTATTCAGCACCATTTTCCGGATAACGAAGGTAACGTTACCGTCCGTTATGCCGGCGCAAACAATCTGTCGGTTATTGGTGCCACCAAAGAGGATAAAGAACGCATCAGCGAGATCCTCCAGGAGACCTGGGAAAGCGCGGATGACTGGTTCATCAATGAATAAATAATGATATGCAGTGATGTTTGTTTGCCGGGTCGCCCCGGCTTTTTTATACACACCATCTTTTAATCAATAGTTCATTCCTTCTGGCAAACTGATATTTTAATAATAAATTCCTGGCTATCTTTTAACCACAACACCAAAATAATTGTGCAACATGCTTAAAAAAAATGAATAACATGTCGGTTTGTTAGTCAGATAACGCTGAAAACGAAAATTTTATGTGCTTACCTCTTTAAATTTTCAATGAATACCCTTATTTATTGATATACTGAAGTTGCTTCAGAAAAAACGCATTGAACCTCGAAAACCGTTGTCTAGTAACACGAATTAGGGGGCATGATGGAAAAGAATAATGAAGTCATTCAGACTCATCCGTTAGTAGGATGGGACATCAGCACTGTTGATAGCTACGATGCGCTGATGCTGCGTTTGCACTACCAGACCCCGAATCGTCCAGACCCGGATGGGACTGAAGTTGGTCAAACGCTCTGGTTAACCACTGATGTTGCCAGGCAATTTATTTCGATATTAGAAGCAGGAATCGCTAAAATTGAATCCGGCGATTACCAGGTAAATGAGTATCAGCGACATTAAATCTGATACATCCAACCATCAAAAGGCACCTTTCCGGTGCCTTTCTTATTTCCAGGTTGAATATTCCGGGTCACTTATTTACCCTGCTACTATCGCGATTGCAGAGAGAAGCGGATGAAATACGACTTAATCATAATTGGCAGCGGTTCCGTGGGCGCCGCAGCCGGATACTATGCCACTCGCGCCGGTCTGAAGGTTCTGATGATCGATGCGCATATGCCACCGCATCAGCAGGGCAGCCACCACGGCGACACTCGATTAATTCGTCATGCCTATGGCGAAGGTGAAAAATATGTTCCGCTGGTGCTGCGTGCGCAAACATTATGGGATGAATTATCCACCCAAAATGAAGAGCCGATTTTTGTGCGCTCTGGTGTCATCAACCTTGGTCCGGCAGATTCAACCTTCTTAGCGACCGCGGCGCAAAGCGCAAAACAGTGGCAACTCAATGTTGAACAACTGGATGCAGCAGCCATTATGGCGCGCTGGCCAGAGATTCGCGTACCTGAAAACTATATCGGTTTGTTTGAAGCGGAGTCTGGTTTTTTACGTAGTGAGTTAGCGATTAAAACCTGGATCCGTCTGGCGGAAGAAGCAGGCTGTGCGCAGCTATTTAAATGCCCGGTCAGCGCAATTCGTCATAGTGATGATGGCGTCACGGTAGAAACCGCCGATGGTGACTATCACGCGCAAAAAGCGGTGATCAGCGCCGGAACCTGGGTACAGGCATTAGTCCCTGAACTACCGATACAACCGGTACGCAAAGTGTTCGCCTGGTATCAAGCCGATGGGCGTTACAGCGTTAAGAATAACTTCCCTGCCTTCACCGGGGAGCTACCAAATGGCGATCAATTCTACGGTTTCCCGGCAGAAAATGACGAGCTAAAAATTGGTAAGCACAATGGCGGACAGGTAATTCATTCGGCAGAAGAGCGCAAGCCGTTTGCCGCTGTAGCCAGCGATGGTTCTGAAGCCTTCCCATTCCTGCGCACAATTCTGCCAGGCGTAGGCTGCTGTCTGCACGGTGCGTCCTGCACCTATGATAACTCACCAGATGAAGACTTTATTATTGATACTCTACCGGAGCATGACAACACGCTGATCATCACCGGGCTGAGCGGACATGGCTTTAAGTTTGCCTCCGTCCTCGGAGAGATTGCGGCAGACTTCGCCCAGGACAAATCGTCTGACTTTGACCTGACGCCCTTCAGGCTAAGTCGTTTTAAGCGATAATAAATGAATGGCCTCGTTGGTGAGGCCATTTTTAATGACAGGAATAACGTTGATGCGCCGCATCTTTCACTATCTGGTTAATAATATTCGCGAGCATCTTATGCTCTACATTATTTTATGGTCGCTGCTGGCAATTATGGATGTGATATATATTATGTTTTTCTGAACCCGCAACGCTGACACTAATTGACATAAACTGATATTAACTTAATTTTCATTGTAATTAACTGAACAAGAAAAATACCTTAAACACCCTGAAAACAAGCCTTAATGTCATCCACCCCCACTAATTCCTTGATGATTACTTCACAATTCAATCAATTTTATTGAATCAAAAACAAATATCACCATTATTGTTATTTATTAGTTGCATTAATGTCTTTTACGCGCCATTTTCATTCACTTCTGAAATATCTAACGGTGCACTTATGCAATTCAATAATACTCCACAACGCTATGGCGTGGTGTCTGCCGCTTTACACTGGCTGATTGCGATTGCTGTATATGGCATGTTTGCGCTGGGATTGTGGATGGTCACGCTTAGCTATTACGACGGCTGGTATCACCAGGCCCCTGAACTGCATAAAAGCATCGGCGTTGTGCTTATGATGGGGCTGGTTATCCGCGTCGTCTGGCGGTTGATCTCCCCTCCTCCTCCTGCGCTGGCAAGTTATTCCCGTTCCACCCGCATCGCGGCGGCACTGGGTCACCTCGCGCTATACACATTGCTCTTTTCTATTGTCATTAGCGGGTATTTGATTTCCACCGCTGATGGCAAAGCGATAAGCGTATTTGGTTGGTTCGACATTCCTGCCACCCTTGCCAATGCGGGCGCTCAGGCCGACCTCGCCGGTAGTCTGCACCTGTGGCTTGCGTGGACTGTGGTGGTTTTATCGCTTCTGCACGGACTGATGGCCCTGAAACATCACTTTATCGATAACGACGATACCCTGAATCGCATGTTGGGAAAATCGTCATCTGACTATGGAGCTTAAAATGAAAAAAACCTGCTGGGACTTACACTCGCCTCTCTGTTATTCACCACCGGGTCAGCCTTGGCGGCAGATTACAAAATTGACAAAGAAGGACAGCATGCCTTTGTTAATTTCCGTATTCAGCACCTGGGTTACAGTTGGCTGTACGGCACATTTAAAGATTTCGACGGGACTTTTACCTTTGATGAGAAAAATCCCGCAGCCGATAAGGTTAACGTCACCATCAACACCAACAGCGTTGACACCAATCACGCCGAACGCGACAAGCACCTGCGCAGCGCAGATTTCCTTAACGTGGCCAAATTCCCGCAGGCGACCTTTAGCTCTACCAGCGTGAAGAAAGAGGGGAATGACCTGGATATCACCGGTAATCTCACCCTGAACGGCGTCACTAAACCGGTTACGCTGGATGCGAAGCTGATCGGTCAGGGCGGCGATCCGTGGGGTGGCACGCGTGCAGGTTTTGAAGCACAAGGTAAAATTAAGCTGAAGGACTTCAACATCACCACCGATCTCGGCCCGGCGTCTCAGGAAGTCGATCTGATCATCTCAGTGGAAGGCGTCCAACAGAAGTAACGTATGAGTTGCCGGATGGGGCTAAAGCCGCCATCCGGCATGATGACTATTGCGCAGGGTCCGGAATACCCAGTTTGGTATTCAGGCGACCGCGTGACTTATTAAAGATTTTGTTGCCATTTTCACGTCCGGCGCGAAGACGACGTTGCTCTTCTTCCGGCAACTTACTCTCTTCGCTACACAACTCGCTACAGCAGCCGTTATACTTCTGCGCGCAGGCCGGACACTGGATAAACAACAGATGGCAGCCATCATTTTTGCAATTAGTATGGCTGTCGCACGCCGTTCCGCACTGATGACAATGCGCAATAACATCTTCAGAAATCCTTTCGCCCATACGCTCATCAAAAACGAAGTTTTTACCGACAAAACGCACAGGAAGCCCCTGTTCACGCGCCTTGCGGGCATATTCAATAATACCGCCCTCAATGTGCCAGACTTTGCTAAATCCGTTGTGTTTCATCCAGGCGCTGGCTTTCTCACAACGGATCCCGCCCGTGCAATACATAACGATTTTTTTATCTTTATGCGCCTGCATCATTTCAACGGCTTTCGGTAACTGGTCGCGGAATGTGTCTGCCGGGATTTCTAGCGCATTCTCGAAATGGCCCACTTCATATTCATAGTGGTTGCGCATATCAATGAATACCGCGTCAGGATCGTCCAGCATGGCGTTTACTTCCGCCGCCTTCAGGTAATCACCTACGTTGCTGGCGTCAAATTGCGGATCGTCAATACCATCCGCCACGATGCGTTCACGCACTTTCATGCGCAGCACCCAGAACGATTTACCATCATCATCCAGCGCGATATTCAGACGTAACCCGGCGAATGCGGGATCAAACGCATAAAGCTGCTGGCGGAATGCCTCGACGTTGCTTTGCGGTACGCTGATTTGCGCATTGATTCCTTCATGGGCAAGATAAACGCGCCCGAAGACGTTCAATGCAGTGAACATCTGGTACAGCGCATCACGCGTGTGCTGAGGATTGGCGATGGTGAAATATTTATAGAATGAGATCGTCGTGCGCGGCTCGGTCTCAGCCAACATTTTGGCTTTGAGCGCATCGTTCGAAATGCGGTTGTGTAACACTGGCATGGTGTACGTATCCTGCAAATAGGGAGAAAATGAAAATCGGCGGCATAATAAAGCAAACACCGCCAATTTACATCCACACATTTTACGCTACATTTCTTACTCCAATATAAAAGTGCAACAACAATTGCTGGTTTAATCACCGTTCTCCCGTCACAAATTTTTGATATGCGCGAAAAAATGCGACAATACAGGCAATTGGTCGTTTGAAGACAGGATAGACATGACGAATTTACCCAAGTTTTCGGCTGCGTTACTGCATCCACGTTATTGGTTAACCTGGCTGGGCATTGGCATCCTTTGGTTAATCGTGCAGTTACCCTACCCGGTTCTTTACAAGTTGGGCTGCGCATTAGGTCGTCTGGCATTACGTTTGATGAAACGTCGGGCAAAAATTGTTTCCCGTAATCTGGAACTGTGCTTCCCGCAAATGAGCGAGCAGGAACGCCAGCAGATGATCATCAAGAACTTCGAGTCCGTGGGCATGGGCGTGATGGAAACCGGAATGGCCTGGTTTTGGTCTGACAAGCGCATTTCACGCTGGACGGAAGTTATCGGGATGGAACATATCCGCGACGTTCAGGCGCAAAAACGGGGAATTTTGTTAGTGGGTCTGCACTTTCTGACCCTTGAACTGGGTGCGCGTCAGTTTGGTTTGCAGGAGCCGGGGATAGGCGTATATCGCCCTAACGACAACCCACTGCTCGACTGGCTACAAACCTGGGGCCGTATGCGCTCTAATAAATCAATGCTCGATCGTAAAGACCTGAAAGGAATGATTAAAGCGTTGAAAAAAGGCGAAGTGGTCTGGTATGCGCCGGATCATGACTACGGTCCCCGCGCCAGCGTATTTGTCCCGCTTTTTGCTGTTGAACAGGCCGCAACAACCTCCGGGACCTGGATGCTTTCACGCATGTCGAATGCCTGCCTGGTACCGTTTGTTCCCCGCCGCAAACCTGACGGTAAAGGTTATCAATTGATTATGCTGCCTCCGGAGTGTTCACCGCCGTTAGACAACGCGGAGACTACGGCTGCGTGGATGAATAAGATTGTTGAGCAATGCATCATGATGGCCCCAGATCAGTACATGTGGCTACACCGTCGTTTCAAGACGCGTCCTGAAGGTTCACCTTCCCTGTACTAAAGCACGGTTGCAGTCCTGTGGACTGCAACACCTTCCCTGCCCGCTTTAGGTTTAACTGCTATCCGCATTGCAGCCACTATCTACCAGGCGCATAATTAGCCTGCTTGCTTATATTCAATCGATAGCGCAAACAGCGCGCCACACTGCGGAACGCTATGTCACCCTCAGATGCTCCCATAAACTGGAAACGTAACCTCACCGTTGCCTGGTTGGGTTGTTTTTTAACCGGTGCAGCATTTAGCCTGGTCATGCCCTTTTTGCCCCTCTATGTCGAGAGTCTCGGCGTCACGGGTCATAGCGCCCTGAATATGTGGTCAGGTCTGGTCTTCAGCATCACTTTTCTCTTTTCCGCCATCGCCTCTCCTTTCTGGGGTGGCCTTGCCGATCGCAAAGGGCGAAAAATCATGCTGCTGCGTTCCGCATTGGGTATGGCTATTGTGATGCTGCTGATGGGGCTGGCGCAAAATATCTGGCAGTTCCTGGTCCTGCGTGCCCTGTTGGGTCTGCTCGGCGGTTTCATTCCCAACGCCAATGCGCTGATCGCCACCCAGGTTCCGCGCAATAAAAGCGGCTGGGCGCTGGGAACGCTTTCCACCGGCGGCGTCAGCGGCGCACTGCTTGGACCGTTGGCTGGCGGGCTGCTCGCGGATCAGTACGGACTACGCCCGGTATTTTTCATCACCGCCAGCGTACTGCTGCTCTGTTTTATCCTGACGCTATTTTTTATTCGCGAACGTTTCCAACCGGTGAGCAAGAAAGAGATGCTGCACATTCGCGAAGTCGTGGCCTCGTTAAAAAATCCCAAACTGGTGCTGAGCCTGTTTGTCACAACGCTGATAATCCAGGTGGCAACCGGGTCCATCGCGCCAATTCTGACGCTGTACGTTAGAGAGCTGGCTGGCAACGTCAGTAACATCGCCTTTATCAGCGGGATGATTGCTTCCGTACCGGGCGTGGCTGCGTTAATTAGCGCCCCGCGACTTGGCAAATTAGGTGATCGAATTGGCCCGGAGAAGATCCTGATTGTTGCTCTGGTCATCTCCGTGCTGCTGCTTATTCCAATGTCGTTTGTACAATCGCCCTGGCAACTTGCCGTTCTGCGCTTTTTATTGGGGGCCGCTGATGGGGCTCTGCTCCCGGCAGTACAAACGCTGCTGGTCTATAACTCAACCAATCAGATCGCCGGGCGTATTTTCAGTTATAACCAGTCATTTCGCGATATCGGTAACGTAACGGGACCGTTAATGGGGGCGGCAATTTCCGCCAACTACGGTTTTCGCGCCGTCTTCTGCGTGACCGCGGGCGTCGTACTGTTTAACGCTTTCTACTCGTGGAATAGTCTGCGCCGTCGCCGGAACACTGAGGCCACGGGATGATTTTTGTGCATTCATACTTGCAATATCGGAGAATCAACTATTATTTCCCTGAATACTTCATTAAATCAAAGGGAGACTCTGATGACCATGTATGCCACGCTGGAAGAAGCCATTGATGCCGCTCGTGAAGAATTTCTGGCTGATAACCCTGACCTTGAGCCCGACGAAGCCAGCGTTCAACAGCTAAGCGTACAAAAATACGTGCTACAGGATGGTGACATTATGTGGCAGGCGGAATTCTTTGCTGATGAGGATGAGGGCGAGGGTGAATGCCTGCCAATGCTGAGTGGTGAAGCGGCCCAAAGCGTTTTTGATGGCGACTATGATGAAATTGAGATCCGTCAGGAGTGGCAGGAAGAAAACACGCTTCACGAATGGGATGAAGGTGAATTCCAGCTGGAACCTCCCCTGGATACCGAAGAGGGTCAGACCGCGGCCGATGAATGGGATGAGCGATAGCTTACTCGTAAGGTCCGTGGTGAATGTCGAGCGGGAGCAGCAAGGTATCAAACACCAGCGAAAATGGCAGGTCGAGGATGGTGACGTAGCGCCACGCGGAGTCACGGACATCCCATTGCACGCCAGGATAGTATTGGTTTCCGTGCCCTTGCCCTGGGATAGTTCGGCTAATAATACTGCCGCATCCGCTCAGCAAGCACACCATGATTGCCACTGCCAATATTCGCACCTGATACCTCACGGCTCTTTTATTTAGTATAAAAAAATACCGGCACCAGGCCGGTATTTTCACGTTACATAGCGCTTACTTTTTCCTGAGCGCCAGCGGATTCAGGGTCAGTCCCTGGTAGTAATTCACCCACGAAGAATACTTATCAGGTGAATTCCAGACGCGATAGTGCAAACGCGCCATCGTCACCGGATCGCTCAACAGCACCAGACGGCGGTCACGGTTTAGTTTCTCCGGCGTTTCGTTCAGCGCCTGCTCCACATGGCGGTCACGGGCAATCTCAAGCACGTTACTCGCGCGGTGACGTGCAGTCGCCATTGCCGTTGCCAGTGCGTTAAATGACGGGTTAAACACCGCATGCATAAAGCCGTCGTCCAGCGTACGATTGCGGTTCATCACCAGATAGGTATCCGTATCAACCAGCACCTGCGGCGGAGAATACTCTTCCGGGATCAGGAACAGCTTCCAGCGCTTGGTACGTAACCCAACCGTGGAACGGCTGGAAATCACGGAAACAAACGGCGACAGGATCAGCGAGAAGACAATCGGCGCCAGCCAGAACAGGAAACGCAGATCCAGCCAGGCCATACCTACCGCCCACACCAGCCCCAGCAGTAACTGAGAACCGTGACGCATAAATGCTTCACCCCACGGGGTGGAATCGTCATCACGCTGCGGTGAATTCCACACCACTTCCCAACCGAGGAAGGCGCTCACGACGAAGACGGTATGGAACAGCATACGTACCGGCGCCAGCAGCACGGAGAACAGAACCTCCAGCAGCAGCGACAGCGTGACGCGGATAAACCCGCCGTACTCTTTCGTCCCTTTACACCAGATGAGCAAAATACTCAGCAGCTTCGGCAGGAACAGCAGCACCATCGTAGAAGCAAACAGCGCGATCGCCAGTTCAGGACGCCACTGCGGCCATACCGGGAACAGCTGGCGCGGTTGCAGGAAGTACTGTGGTTCAGTCAGCGCATGCACCACCTGCAATGCAGTCGATAACGCGAGGAACATAAACCACAGCGGCGCGGACAGATAGGACATAACGCCGGTCAGGAACACTGCACGGTGAACCGGGTGCATCCCCTTCACCAGGAACAGACGGAAGTTCATCAGGTTGCCATGACACCAGCGACGGTCACGCTTGAGTTCATCCAGCAGGTTCGGCGGTAGCTCTTCATAAGAGCCCGGCAGATCGTAAGCAATCCACACGCCCCAGCCGGCACGACGCATCAACGCCGCTTCGACGAAGTCGTGGGAGAGAATCGAACCCGCAAACGAGCCTTCGCCCGGTAACGGCGCAAGCGCACAGTGTTCGATAAACGGCTTCACGCGAATAATCGCGTTATGGCCCCAGTAGTGCGATTCCCCCAATTGCCAGAAGTGAAGTCCAGCGGTAAACAACGGACCATAAACACGGGTCGCAAACTGCTGACAGCGTGCATACAGCGTATCCATACCGGAAGCCTTCGGTGAAGACTGGATAATCCCGGCATTTGGATTCGCTTCCATCAGGCGCACCAGCCCGCTCAGACAGTCACCGCTCATCACGGAGTCAGCGTCCAGCACCACCATGTAGCTGTACTGATTTCCCCAGCGACGGCAGAAGTCATCAATGTTACCGCTTTTACGCTTCACGCGACGACGACGACGACGGTAGAAAATCTGCCCTTCGCCTTGCACTTCGGCAATCAGCTCCATCCACGCTTTTTGTTCTGCTACGCAGATATCGGGGTTGTAGCTGTCGCTCAGGATGTAAACATCAAAATGCTCGGCGTTGCCCGTCGCTTTGACCGACTCCCACGTGGCGCGAAGTCCCGCGAATACGCGGTCAACGTCCTCGTTACAGATCGGCATAATCAACGCGGTCCGGTGCTCGGGATTTAACGGTTCGTCCCCAACCGTTGAGGCGGAGATACTGTACTTATCTCGCCCAATCAACAGTTGCAGGAAGCCCATCAGCGCGGTCCAGAATCCTGCTGAAACCCAACAGAAAAGCACGGCAAACAAAATGAGAATGCCGGTCTGGAGCATGTAGGGCAGCAGTTGCATAAAGGAGACCCATAAATCCTGCCCCATCATGTCAACAGGATTAATGAATGCCCAACCCTGATACGGAAGGATCGTCTTCATATACCAGGTTGCGACGACCGTTTGCGCCAGCGTTAAGATCAACAACGTATAGCGGCGGATGGTGCCAACCGTACGCCATTTTTGCTCGCTCTCCTGTTCTTCTTTCGTCAAACGCGAAAGATAACGCGGAGTCACATCGCGCCCGCGCAGGCGATCCCAAAAGCGGCCAACCGGGTTGGTACGCCAGGGATCGGGGAACATAGAGGTACGCGTTGCTTTTGGCATCGCCTGCAGCTGATCGCGCCCCTCATCGTCCTTAACCAACTGCTCTTTGGCCAGAGAATCAGGCCACGCCTGCTCCAGGCGAGCTTTCACCGAACCCTGCGGTGAATCATCTTCGCGCGAGTACGTACGATGCTCGGCATCCAGCGCCTGATGAACGGCGCGGATGTCAGTTTTCGGCAGTGCCGCTTTTTCGATATCCGAAAGCGGCATTGCGTCAATATACTCAGTTGTCTTATTCATTGGCAGGTAACTGGTAGCTCCAGGTTTCACTCAGCGTCTGATCGGCATTGACCAAGGCAGCACGCATTTCAGTGGTTTTCTTCACGTCTTTCACTTTCACGCGCAATACCAAACGCCAACCTTTAGAGACCGGGTTGTAGCGCACAGTACTTTCAACGATCTCGCCGTTGTCGCCAATACTGGTTTGTGCGGTAACCGGGGTATCCTGCGGCAGCTTTTTCATATCCGTGCCGGTAAAGTCCACCACAAACGCGATGGTGCCATCAGGCTGACGAATGAGGTTAGACTGTTTTACATCACCGGTAGAACGACGAGTCTGCTGGACCCAGGCGCTATCAGGGGCATGAAGCTTGTCTTCGTCACGCGTGAACGTCAGGGTGTACTTGAAGTTCATCTCTTTACCAGCTTCAGGCAGTTGATCCGGCGTCCAGTACGCAACGATGTTATCGTTCGTTTCATCGTTAGTTGGGATTTCAACTAACTCAATCTTACCTTTACCCCAATCACCTTTTGGCGTGATCCAGGCGCTTGGGCGCAGATCGTAACGATCGTCGATATCTTCAAAACGCGAGAACTGACGGCCACGCTGCAGCAGGCCGAAACCTTGCGGATTTTCCATCGCAAAGCTGCTCACCGCCAGATGTTTCGGGTTATTCAGCGGACGCCAAATCCACTCGCCGTTGCCAGCGTGGATCGACAAACCGTTAGAGTCATGCAGTTCCGGACGATAGTTGGTCGCCGGAGAAGGCTGGTTTGGTCCGTACAGGAACATACTGGTTAACGGTGCCACGCCCAGCTTGCCCACTTTGTCGCGCAGATAAACTTTGGACTGAACATCGACTACCGTGTCACGACCCGGAATGATGACAAAGCGATACGCTCCGGTTGCGCGCGGAGAATCCAGCAAGGCATAAATGGTCAAACGTTTGTCAGTCGGTTTCGGACGCTCGATCCAAAACTCACGGAAGCGGGGAAATTCTTCGCCAGAAGGCAGAGCGGTATCAATCGCGAGACCGCGCGCAGACAGACCGTAGACCTGCCCTGCCCCCAGAACACGGAAATAGCTGGCACCGAGCATGCTGACGATTTCGTCGTTTTTATCTTTGCTGTTGATCGGATACAGCACTTTGAACCCGGCGAAACCGAGATCTTTTACCGTGTCTTTATCATGCTGAACATCGCCAAAATTAAAATAATCCGGGCTGTATTTGATTCTTTTCACCGCTGTAGCGGTAACTTCGTTGATTTTGACCGGCGTGTCGAAGTACATACCCTGGTGGTAGAACTCGAGCTTAAATGGGGTCTTGAGATTGCTCCAGTAGGCTTTATCGCGGTTAAACTGGATCTGCTGATAATCCGCATATTTCATGTCGCGGAAAACGGAGGGCAAGTTACTTTTTGGCGCCTCATAGCCTTTACCGGCTAAGGATTGAGCTTGTTTTGCAACATCATCGATGCTGAACGCCCAGCTCGATGATGTGTACAGCGTTAACATAACTGCTGCACCCAACCAACGCATTTTCATCATTTGTAGTTTATGTTTCATAATTAGTAAGCACTTCCCCCTTTGTGTGCTTATATTGATCCGATCCATTTTAATGGATAATCGGGTATTCCGACAACTGAATCCCTGTATTGTTCGCGCGCTGGCTCATGGTTTAATCAGGTTCAACTACCTGTTTTCACTTTGCGTGCTTATCCTGGAGACAGGTTGTTGGACTTCGTGTAGGGTTGCCCTCGAATGTAACCATTATTCGTCTTAGGGATAAGACGAAAAGTCTGAGAATACATAACTGTCTATGAGCTCTGTATCACCACCACGCGAATATTTTCTTGACTCCATCCGTGCCTGGCTAATGTTGTTAGGGATCCCATTCCATATTTCATTGATTTACTCGACCCACACCTGGCACGTGAACAGCGCGGAACCGTCGTGGTGGTTGACCCTGTTTAACGACTTTATCCATGCTTTTCGCATGCAAGTCTTCTTTGTCATTTCGGGTTATTTTTCCTACATGCTATTTTTGCGCTATCCGCTAAAGCGCTGGTGGAAGGTGCGTGTAGAACGCGTGGGGATCCCGATGCTAACCGCGATTCCATTACTTACGCTGCCGCAATTTATCATGCTGCAATACGTAAAGGGAAAAGCTGACAGTTGGCATACTCTCAGCGGCTACGATAAATACAATGCGCTGGCCTGGGAGCTGATTTCCCATCTGTGGTTTTTACTGGTTCTGGTCGTATTAACGACCGTGAGCATGTGGGTGTTCACCCAGATGAAAGACAGACTGACGCGTAGCGACGCCGCCAGCGCCCCAGCAGTGTCGATGACTAAATTAACGCTGATTTTCATCTTGTTAGGTGTCGGTTACGCTACCGTCAGAAGGACAATTTTCATCCTCTACCCTTCGATTCTCAGCGATGGCATGTTCAATTTTATCGTTATGCAAACGCTGTTCTATGCGCCTTTCTTTATGCTCGGCGCACTGGCGTTTATCAACCCGAATCTGAAAGCACTGTTTACCACACCGTCACGCGGTTGCACGCTCGGTGCTGCATTCGCATTTGTGGCACACCTGCTCAATCAGCGTTATGGCAACGGCGATGCCTGGATGTATGAAACCGAATATGTCATTACCATGGTCATGGGACTGTGGATGGTGAACGTCGTCTTTTCGTTGGGTCACCGTTTGCTTAATTTCCAGTCTGCCCGCGTGACCTATTTTGTCAACGCGTCGCTGTTTATCTATCTGGTGCACCACCCGTTAACGCTGTTTTTTGGCGCTTACATCACACCGCATATCACGTCGAATCTGCTGGGTTTTCTCTGCGGTCTGCTGTTTGTGGTTGGGATTGCGGTAATACTGTACGAAATCCATTTACGCATACCGGTGCTGAAGTTTCTCTTTTCGGGTAAACCGCCCGTTAAGCAGGATAAAAACAAGGCCGTAGCCGGCTAGTTTTTCCCTCAATCATTGTGTGGTTCAAAGCAGCCATTCAATGGGTAACACGGACGCCAGCTTTACCAGAATCCGCTTCCAGAATCCTGTGGCGGGTTCTTTTTTCAGGACCTGTTCACTGCCAGAAAGTCGGTCGACCCAATTAATTCTCCCCCAACGGTCAAGGCGTAGCTGCCAGGCCATATCACGCTGGCTTTGCATAAACCGTTTATGAATCAATTCGGCCAGCACTTCACTCTCAATCACAAATCCCATTTCTGTATTGAGCAGCGTCGAACGAGGATCAAAATTAAGCGAGCCGATAAACACTTTGCGATCATCAATACTGAACGTTTTCGCATGCAGGCTGGACCCTGAATTCCCGGTTAATCCACGATCGTGAACGACCGAGACGCGATCGCGGGTCGGTTTAAGTTCGTATAATTCTACACCGTAGCGCAGCAGTTTTTTTCGCCAGCGCGCATAGCCCGCATGGACGATCGCCACATCATTCGCCGCCAGTGAATTGGTTAAAATGGCAATCTTGACGCCTTTTCTTACCAGTCTCAGGAGCTGCGCCACACCGGCACGCGTCGGCACAAAGTAGGCAGAAATAATATCAATACGTTCGGTCGGCGAGCCCATTACGTCAAACAAACGCTGCGGTAATAGCGAGTGGCGCGGCGCTTTCCCTTCTCCTTTTGCAGGATCATCGCTCAGCAAACGCGTTTTGGCCCAAATCAGCGGCAGCGATCTTTGATCGAGACTGGACATAAACTGGCTGGTTTCCAGCTTATGCAGATAGCGGCGGGTAATATCATCGTTATACCAGGATTCGGGTAGCTCAATACGCTGTACAGAATCTGGCTCGGACATCTCAAGCACATTTTGTAACGTTGAAACCGAGCGGCAGTGCCAGTAACGCTCAAAATCATCCGCCACATCTTTGACAACCGGCCCGATAGCCATGACGTCCAGGTCGGAAAATAGCGGTTGCTCACCCGCGCCAAAATAGGCATCGCCAATATTACGCCCACCAACGAGAGTCACCACGCCGTCAGCGGTATAACTTTTATTGTGCATGCGCCGATTAAGCCGGGCAAAATCGGTTAAATAGCCCAGCGCGCGCAGGATGCGAAAGGAAAACGGATTGAAGAGGCGAACTTCTATATTGGGGTGCTTATCCAGCAGACGCAGCGTGTCGTCCAGACCCGGCGTGTTGTTATCATCCAGCAGCAAACGCACCCGTACGCCTCGCTTCGCTGCGGCCAGCAGAACGGAAAATAGCAATAGCCCGGACATGTCGTTTTCCCAGATGTAATACTGCACATCCAGGGTTCGTTCCGCCATTTCCGTTAACCGATAGCGAGCAGCAAACGCATCCAGGCTGTCATCCAACGCAAGAATGCCGCATTCTCCCGGGTGGTCTTCGCAAAGGGGCGTGATGGCACGCTCAAGTCGCGTCATATCAGTCCGTGTGATCATCGCCTTGTTGTGTTAGCAATCTCTTATAAAGTTGAGCGTTTTCGTCATCAAAGCACACGAAGTATATCTGATCAGGAAGTGCGCGGCGGGTAATAAATTTCAGCACCGTTTTCACCGCTATTTCTGCCGCTGCGGCGCGCGGATAGCCATAAGCCCCGGTGCTAATCGCCGGAAAAGCAATGGAGTGATAACCATTGGCCAGGGCCAGTTGCAGGGTGTTTAAGTAAGCTTCTTCGAGGCGTTCGGCCTCATGATGACCTCCCCCTTGCCAGACCGGTCCTACGGTATGAATGACCGCTTTTGCCGCAAGCGCTCCCGCCAGAGTGATCACCGCATGCCCTGTCGGGCATTCTCCTTGTTGCTGGATAACCTGTTTGCAGGCCTCCAGCAATGCTGGTCCGGCAGCGCGATGGATTGCGCCATCGACGCCACCGCCTCCCAGTAGCGATGAATTCGCCGCATTGACAATCACATCAACAGCGACAGTCGTAATATCGCCATGTAACACATGAACACGTGATTGCATAAGTTCCCCCTGACAAAACACCATTCGTTAAGTGTACAGCAGGGTTTTCCCTTAAATCTCTCTTTTTAACCGTAAGTGTGCATATCTACGCCACAGCGAGTCATTTATATTCAATATTAAGAATCGCCATGTTTTTCTGTTCATTGAGGTAGTGCATTTTGACTGTGGCAATTTCCTGCACATTCTGAGGGGCTGTCGCGAGCTGTTGCGGGTTGTAAAGACTATTCTGGTTGGTGCCGTTGCGGATACATGACAATTCAATTTGCTGCTGCTGTCTGTTAACGTCGCAAGGTGATTCAACTATCGCTCCGCGAAAATGAATAACCCCGCCGGTTGTGATTTGCTGCGCAATTACAGGGAGGGTTAAAAGAGAAAAAGCACATAAACTGGTACTTAAAATACGCTTTAATAATGTACACATAAGGGTTCCTCAATGATTAGCCATCTTTGAGGGATCGAAATGATCCTTCACCGCTACGATTAACGATCAAATACAAACGCTCACACGCTTCTATATTCATAGAACAGCAGCGCATTCCCAGCCACACCCTTAATGCAAATACAGCAAAAAATTATGGGTGACTGTTTGAGTCAGGCCATTGTTGCGACAGATGCAGAGACTGCCCATCTGAAACGGTAACGATAATTTTGACCGAATCCTCAGATGAAATATTAAAGCTCAGTTTGGTTAATTCAATCGGTCGATTAGCAGGGACCGAAAGGCTTATTTTCTGCTGCGACTGGCTTTGTCCCCCCTGCCCTTTACGTATGGCAAGGACTTGTACCTCACATACGCACGGTTGGGTTAACGTCACCTGAGGAATAATGGTGTACATATCACCTTGCTGAGTTGTATTGAATGTTATTTGATTTGCCAGCGCGGCAATGAGTAATAGCGTATGCATCATATTCTCCCGAAAAAAAAACAGGGCTCACGCCCTGTTTATTATCAGTCAGAAAACTGAATTAGTGTTGGTTAGCTGTAGCGTTGTTGCCAAAGCCAACTTGCTGAATCAGCACATTGGAGTCAGAAGCGGTCTGATTAACCAACGCACCGTTACGGCCACCGAACTGGGTTACACTAATATCAGCATTTTTAGCATTCCACTGATCGATAGTGGCATTGTTCTGGAAGCCAGTCTGTTTCAGGCTAATGGTACTGTCATCAGCGCCCTGACCAACTACAGCCCCGTTACCACGCCCCTGTTGTGTGATAGTGACATCTGATTTACGCGCATCACTTTGCAGAGCATTCGCAGCGTTGTTTGACCCATATTGGTAGATACTCAGTGAAGAGTCCGGGCCATAGTTACTACCGCCACCATGATGATTGCCGCCCCATTGCGGAACAACACCAGCCAGAGCACTGCCAGAAACTACGATTGCTGCGAATGCTGCCACTTTTAAAAGTTTCATGGTAAACCCCCATCGGATTGATTTAATCGTCGTTAATGGATTAGCGTTGAGTAACGCGAATTGCCATTTGCGACTGTCTCTGCACCACAACTGCTGTTTTTTGTGTACCGTACTGAGTAATATTGGCTTTATTACCAGAACCTTTCTGGATAATTACCGCCGTATTACCGTATGAACCTTGTTTAATACTCGCGTCATTGGAACTACCCGTTTGATCAATATATGCAAAGTTATATGACCCCGTCTGGTCTGTTTTCGCTCGGTTACCAGAACCTTCTTGCGAAATAACCGACAATAACTTCGAGCCCCCCTGTCGAGTATTTGCACTGTTCGCAGTGCCAACCTGACCAATAATGGCTGCCTGATTAAATGAAGACTTACTTAATTCATTTACCGCAAAGTTATATTCTGAGTTAGCTAAATCATAACTTGTAGCGGATGCAATCCCAGGCACACCCAGCATTGTAAACATCATAAATAACAACTTGTTTTTCATGTTGTCACCCTGGACCTGGTCGTACATAAGGTTAAATTATTTACCACTCAAATTATTGTTAACGTGACTTACATTTGTTAACGCCACGTTACGATGAAGAGTATGTCCGTTGAAACATTTTAAATAACTCACCCACCAGTTGTATTTTTATATCCAGATTCACCCCAAAGTACTAATTAACCGCAATTAACACCGTTATAGCTCTGGATTTTATTTCTTTTGTAACCCGATGAGTGAATTTCTATGCAGTAACAAAAAAACGCGTTTCCCGCGTTTTCTGGGCCTTGCAGACGGTAGTGGGATTGTCCTCGGTACAAGTCGTGACAAGTGTCATTTTTTTCTATCTAAAATTGTTCAACTTAAAGTGAGACAAAAAAATCAAAATTCATTAGAAATCTAAAACCATCTAATTATAATTTTATTTCTTAAAATTCAATAAGATATTATAATTTGTATGATTTTTTAAATCTATGCAATAACGCTAAAATGTACAACTTTACTATCAAATCTAAACTCCACAAAAACGCAAAAATCACATTTTAATATATAAATTTACATTATGTAACATGTTTAACACTTGCTTTAAGATTTGTAATAGCTAGATTGAAATCAGTTGAAGTCCATTTGTTTTAATATTTTCACCCCGTTGTGTCGAAGTTTTATTTCTACACAGCAGTGCAACATCTGTCAGTACTTCTGGTGCCTCTATTTTAGTAGAGGCAACTGTCAGGTGTGCGACTAAAAAAGTGGAGTTTCATCATGTTTAATGAAGTCCATAGTATTCATGGTCATACATTATTGTTGATCACTAAACCATCCCTGCAGGCAACTGCGTTATTACAGCATTTAAAGCAATCGCTGGCGTTAACCGGAAAACTACATAATATTCAACGTTCTCTGGATGATATATCCTCCAGTTGCATTGTTTTACTGGATATGATGGAGGCAGATAAAAAACTGATCCATTACTGGCAAGATAATTTGAGCAGAAAAAACAACAATATAAAAACTTTATTGTTGAATACCCCAGATGATTATCCTTACCGGGATATTGAAAACTGGCCGCATATCAATGGCGTATTTTACGCAACTGAAGATGAGCAGCGTGTAGTCAGCGGTTTGCAGGGTGTGTTGCGGGGCGAATGCTACTTTTCGCAAAAGCTTGCCAGCTACCTGATCACGCATTCCGGGAACTACCGCTATAACAGCACGGAGTCGGCATTACTTACGCACCGTGAAAAAGAGATCCTTAATAAACTGCGTATCGGCGCCTCAAATATTGAAATCGCGCGTTCACTATTTATTAGTGAAAATACGGTGAAAACACATCTTTATAATCTTTTCAAAAAGATAGCTGTCAAAAATCGTACGCAGGCGGTCTCGTGGGCCAATGATAACCTCAGGCGATAAAGCCATGAAACGCTATTTGACCTGGATTGTGGCAGCAAATTTGTTCCTTGCTGCCGGGAATCTACACGCGGCTGTAGAGGTGGAGGTTCCCGGACTGTTAACTGACCACACTGTCTCTTCCATTGGCCATGATTTTTACCGGGCCTTTAGTGACAAGTGGGAAAGTAAGTACACAGGAAACTTAACCATTAATGAAAGACCCAGTGCACGTTGGGGAAGTTGGATCACCATAACGGTCAATCAGGACGTTATCTTCCAGACTTTTTTATTCCCGACGAAAAGAGACTTCGACAAAATTGTGGTCTTTGCATTGGCAGAAACTGAGGAAGCATTAAATCGTCGGCAAATAGATCAAACACTATTAAGCACGAGCGATTTAGCGCGCGATGAATTCTAAAACATGATTTTGTCCGGAGGCTTTCATGCGTGTCAAACATGCAGTGGTTTTGCTCATGCTGATTTCACCATTAAGTTGGGCCGGAAATATGACGTTCCAGTTCCGCAACCCTAACTTTGGTGGTAACCCAAATAACGGATCTTTTTTACTGAACAGCGCCCAGGCGCAAAACTCGTATAAAGATCCGAGTGCCGGCGACTACGGGATTGAAACCCCAACAGCGCTGGATAACTTTACCCAGGCGATCCAGTCACAAATACTCGGTGGCTTACTTACCAATATCAATACCGGTAAGCCGGGAAGGATGGTAACCAGCGATTTTATCGTTGATATCGCCAACCGGGATGGACAACTGCAACTGAATGTCACGGACAGGAAAACGGGGAGAACGTCGACTATTGAAGTGTCGGGTTTACAAAATCAGTCGACCGATTTCTAAATTATAGCCACGAAAGGAAAAAATCATGCAGCGCTTACTTATCATGGTGGCAGTAATTTTACTCAGCGGATGTTTAACAGCCCCGCCGCAAGAAGCCGCTAAGCCGACATTAATGCCCCGAGCCCAAAGCTATAAAGACTTGACGCACCTGCCCATGCCTACAGGTAAGATATTTGTCTCGGTATACAATATTCAGGATGAGACTGGCCAGTTTAAACCTTATCCGGCAAGTAACTTCTCAACCGCCGTCCCGCAAAGCGCCACGGCGATGCTTGTCACCGCATTGAAGGATTCTCGTTGGTTCGTCCCGCTGGAACGTCAGGGATTGCAGAACTTGCTTAACGAACGAAAAATCATTCGTGCAGCTCAGGAAAACGGCACAGTTGCCATTAATAACCGGATCCCTCTGCAGTCTCTGACCGCGGCAAACATCATGGTAGAAGGGTCAATTATTGGTTATGAAAGCAACGTTAAATCGGGTGGCGTTGGTGCGCGCTATTTCGGTATTGGCGCCGATACGCAGTACCAGCTCGACCAGATAGCGGTCAACCTGCGTGTGGTTAACGTTAGTACCGGTGAAATCCTCTCATCGGTGAATACCAGCAAAACTATCTTGTCTTATGAAGTGCAGGCTGGGGTATTCCGCTTCATTGACTACCAGCGACTGTTGGAAGGTGAAATTGGCTACACCTCTAACGAACCGGTTATGCTTTGTCTGATGTCAGCAATTGAAACCGGCGTTATCTTCCTGATTAATGACGGGATTGATCGCGGATTGTGGGATTTGCAGGATAAGAAACAAGTTGATAATGACATCCTGGTTAAATACCGCCATTTGTCGGTACCTCCGGAATCCTGAGTGGTCGATACAGCATAAAAAGCGTGAGGAAAACCCTCACGCTTTTTTTATTTACTGGTCAGCGTCGACGATAGCCGATTCTCACGACGAGATGCCAGCCACAATCCGCTGTTTTTCATCGCATAGCCGAATACCAGCCCCAGCGCCAGAGAAGGCACGACCAACTGCCAGTCACCCTGCCCTGCAAACGTTGCGCATGCGCCAATAAAGGTACCCGGCACAAATGAAAGCAACCATTGCTTTGCCTGAATACACATTAGAAACGCGACAATTCCCGTCATGACATAACCAATAATGTCCATATGCGGGGCAAGCGCGCTACCGTTAATAATCACCAACGCCCACACCACACCGCTTAGCAGCGTACACGCCGAGATCCACAGCCCTTTCAGCCCACCCTGCGGACAGGCAAAATAGGCCGTGCAGCCCAGAAAGCCAGCCCAACTGAGTAAACCAAGAGATACGGCCACCCATCCCCAAATCCCAGAGAGAATGCCCGTTGTGATTGCAATTGAGAGAAGTATGTTCATGCCGCGTATCTTAGCAGAAAAACGGCATGGGAATGAGATCGTGCACACAATTCATGCAATGATGTAAATTGAGTTGCAGTTTAATGAGATCTAAATCACATTTACTCTTCAGTATCTTCCTGCAATTCGTCCCACATCGCGCCAATGGCATCACGCGTTAACGGTGCCATGGTACGCCAGAACTGTGTGTTTGCATGCGCTTCAACTTTGCCAAGGAACGTGCCGCACCAGGGCAACAGGTATTCCACAAACAAGGTTTCGAGTGCTTCACTTTCATCTTCCGCAGACTGGTCTTCAAGCCATGAAGCCGCCAGCAACAGCGTGCCAATATGATCTGCAGGCGTATCTGCCAGCGGCATTCCGCGGGCAGAAAGAAAAGCACGAACATCGGATTCTTTCGCCCCTTCTACCCAGGCGCTACGATAAGGCGGCACCGCACACTCGTCGCCGACAAACAGCGCGTTGTAATCCGCAGCCAACTGAGGCATATCGCAGCTTTTCTGCAGACGAGTGAACAGTTCGTCCTGTTCCAGCGGCCAGTTGGCGGACAGTTTACCTTCACTAATCAGGGTAAACAGAGGAACCAGTAAAGGGTCCTGCGGTTGGCGGTAAAACAGCGAGCCCAGTACACGACACAGGATAGAAAACTCGTTCATTGATATATTCCAGTTAGTAACAATTACAGTTCAGCAAATTCCGCGATCGGCTCCATGCCTCGCGATTCCAGAAACGCCAGCAGGCGTTTAGGGGTGACGTTTAAAATTCTGTCTTCCGGGAAATTTACATCATCCAGAATTTTACGGCATTCACCAAATTCACCCAGTGTGAAAGCGGTATGTGAATCCGACCCTAACGCCACCCAGCCTCCGGCATCACGCACTGCCGCAGCGACCGCGCGACAATTGTCCTCACTCCCCTTACGCGAATGCAAAAACGAGGAGTTATTGATTTCCAGCGCGACCTGGTATTTTGCCGCCGCCTGCGCAATCGCTGTGATATCCACGGGATATTTAGGATTCCCCGGATGGCTGATGATATGCACGTGACCACTGGCCATCGTGGCTATCATTGCCTGGGTATTGGTGTCTTTATCGTGAGGTGCAAAAACCGGCTCATGGAAGCCCGCAATGATGAGATCCAGGGAAGTAAACATCGGACCGGAACAGTCGATTTCGCCTTCAATATTCTTAATATTCGCCTCGATACCGCGCAGGATCCCTACGCCATCGACGATACGAGGCCAAATGCGCATATTAATAAAGTGCCAGTGATGAGGCGCATCCGCCATGTCCGGTCCATGATCGGTTATGGCAAACAGCTTGATGCCTTTGCGATGGGCTTCAGCGATGTAATCACTTAAGGTGCTGTAGGCGTGGGTACTGGCGACGGTATGCATATGCAGGTCAACGGGATACATAACTCTCTCCTGTAGTCATTTTCCGTCAAGGATAGCAGGTATCGTCGCCATTTATTAGCTGAAACCCGGCACTTGCCGGGTTACCATCAATATCCCCGAACGCGATCGACCTGACCCGTTACGGATTTCCCACTTTCCAGGTCCAAAATCGTACGGGAGATGTAGTCCACCGCCTCTGCCGGGCGTGTTACCGCGGCGATATGCGGCGTCATTGCCACACGCGGATGTTTCCATAGCGGGCTGGTTTCCGGCAGCGGTTCACGGCTATAGACATCCAGCATGGCACCTTTCACTTTGCCGCTGTCCAGCGATGCCAGAAGATCGTCTTCATTGAGATGAACGCCGCGCGCCAGGTTGAGCACGTAAGCGCCATCCTGCAATTGGCTGAGTAAATCAGCGTTAATAATGCCTACGGTTTCTGCCGTATTAGGCAGGAGGTTGATCAGCACGCGAGTTTGACTCAAAAACGCGCTCAGTTCCTCGGTACCGGCGAAGCTTTCCACACCAGACCAGGATTTACGCGTACGACTCCAGCAGCGTAGCGGGAACCCCCATGCTTGCAGACTTTCTGCAACTTTTGCGCCTAAAACACCAGCGCCCATGATCCCGACGCTAAACTCATCGCGGGTATATTCTGGCAACGGTTGCCATTTCGCCTGGTTTTTTAATGCCTGGTAGTCATCAAAGCGACGGAACCAGTGCAATACCTGACTAACCGCATATTCCTGCATTTGCAGGCCCATCCCCGTATCTTCCAGACGGAAAAGCGGGATCGACGCATCCAACATTTCCGGATGAGCGTTTAGTTTACTGAGAATAGAATCGACGCCCGCACCCAGCGCAAATACGGCTTTTAATTTTCGTCCGGCGAGCATTTCAACCGGAGGATGCCAGACCAGCGCGTAGTCAGCATGCGCATTATCACCTGCCTTCCACTCACGGACCCGCGCGCCAGGTATGGCCTTTGTCAGCGCATTAAGCCACCAGGTTGTATCGAATGTTGGGTGATAGAAAATTATATCCATAGCGTCTCCTGAACATTGTTATGCGGAACGTACTCGCACTTATAATCATCATTTTTCGAGGGAACATCAGAGTAGCAAATTTTAGGGTGCTGGCAAAAAAAACAATTCCCGCTTATTTAAGCTGCATATTGATTGAAGTTTGTGTAAATGCACGTTTTTTTCAAAAAGTTGATTGACGCCGGAGCGGTATTTCCCTAAATTAGCGCCCGTTCCGGTAGCACAGGGACAACAATATGGTGAGGTGTCCGAGTGGCTGAAGGAGCACGCCTGGAAAGTGTGTATACGGCAACGTATCGGGGGTTCGAATCCCCCCCTCACCGCCATATTTGAGAAAGAGCTCGTACGTAAGTACGGGCTTTTTTTTCGCATGTTGCACGCCTACGGGGGGATGAGAAGCCCCGACCGGGGGTCGACACAAAATTGCCGGGAGCAATTTTGAACAGCGCATGCGCTGGCCCCGTAGGGGCGAGGCCCAGGGATGGGCCGAGTAGCGGTGCAGCCAGTTGGACAGACTGAGCGCGCAGCGAACAGGCTGCCCGAAGGGCGAGCGAAGCGAGTCAATCCCCCCTCACCGCCATATTCGAGAAAGAGCTCGTACGCAAGTACGGGCTTTTTTTTCGCATGTGAGCCGTCCTGAATAGCGTTAACCTGTAGGTCTGATAAGCAACGTGCTATCAAGCATCATCCCCCGCCCCGTTGCACATTATCTAAACCACTCTTATGCTGTAACTACCGCTTTCTCAAGCAATCAGGAAAATAACGGCATGTTAAACCTAGAAGGAACTTTGCTTGATGAGATCATGTCGCAGGCAGACGAAGCAGGATTTATTCCGTTGAAGGTTTTCTCGCGAAAAATCCTCAAACGTACACCGAATGAAATAAATACGTTTTTCGATCCTGACAGCCGATTCTACGAAGAGTATCAGCGAACGGTTATTTGCAACGTCAGGCATAACGTCACCATTAAAAAAACCTACACCAGCAATGGGATCTTACGAAAAGAAACTACGGTAGGCGGGATTTATAAGGATGACCTGCTGACCTTTCTGGCACAAGCGCTAAAGAAAATAGACGAAAATAACCAGCTGTTTGACCAGGCCTGCGCCAACTACTGGAGCAGCAAAAGAAAGTAATCTGCTGACGTCAAATAACAAAGCCCGGTTTCCCGGGCCTTGAAGACGGAGTACTTATCAGTTGTAAGCATTGAGCGTCCGCTGACAGAGTGCCGAACGGACGCAATCGTCTTTATTGAAACGAACAATCCCAACCATATCATCTTCTTCGAAACGGGCCAGCGCATCGCTTAGCCCTGAGCGAACGTGGGCGGGTAGATCGCACTGGGTCACATCCCCGTTCACAATCACCGTCACATTCTCCCCGAGGCGAGTCAAAAACATCTTCATCTGTGCTGCAGTAACATTCTGAGCCTCGTCAAGAATGACCACTGCATTTTCAAATGTGCGTCCACGCATATAGGCGAATGGCGCGATTTCCACCTTACCAATCTCAGGCCGCAGGCAATATTGCATGAAGGAGGCGCCCAGACGTTTCACCAGCACGTCATACACTGGACGAAAATAAGGCGCAAACTTCTCGGAAACATCTCCAGGTAAGAAGCCGAGGTCTTCATCAGCTTGCAGAACTGGACGGGTTACAATGATCCTGTCCACGTCTTTGTGGATCAGGGCCTCTGCTGCTTTTGCCGCGCTGATCCAGGTTTTACCACACCCGGCTTCACCGGTAGCGAAGATCAGCTGTTTACTCTCGATAGCATTCAGGTACTGGGCCTGAGCTTCATTCCGCGCCGTGATTGGCGTGGCGTCGCGACTATCACGCGCCATACCAATCGCTTCTACGCCGCCCATCTGCACAAGCGAGGTGACCGATTCATCTTCACGTTGTTTATGGCTACGCGAATCCCGCCTCAGCACACGTTTTGCTTCACGACGAGCTTTGATCACTGCTTTTTGTCTTCCCATGGATAGCACCTTGAGTTGTAGGTATACATCACACGCGCCGTTGGCGGCACGATTATGCGCACGAACATCTGAGGGTTGGCTTCCTTGTAAGCCATTGCTTGCTTTCGGATAAGACGCCACACACGGCTACGCGCACCGTACAAGGTGTCAGTTACGAAGATAAGAAGTGAAAGGGAGAGAGATTTAGCGGTGACGAGGTGGCTACCGGAAGAGAAACGTCCGCGTAACGTACTGCAGCTACTGTGAAAAATGCGTCCAATACAGGACTTTTCCATCGCGATCTCCATAGTGAACGACTATCACCGCCGGGAACTACCGCTGTTTCTTATAATTACATCATAATCTTTCGTTAATGAACAATATTTTTACTTGTCGTTAACTTAAATTCTATCTAATCACCAGAGACAGTCTCTTGCAGAGAGATGACAGAATTATTTCAGTCTCGTACCGATCATAAAAAATAATTTGTTCATTCATACAGATGTCAGGAAAAGCCCCGCTGTACAACGGGGCGTAATCATCAGGCTTCGAGGAGAGACTGTCCCAGATATTGATCTGCGGTTTTGACACCCGGCAAAGCAAAGAAGTAGCCCCCACCAATTGGTTTGACATACTCTTCCAGCGCTTCACCGTTGAGGCGTTTCTGCACAGTCAAAAAGCCTTTTTCCAGATCGTGTTGATAGCAGACAAACAACAGTCCCATATCCAGTTGACCGGATGGGGTCACACCGAGCGAATAGCTGTAGCCACGGCGCATCATCAGGCTGGAGTCGGTCTCTTTCGTGCGCGGATTCGCCAGGCGGATATGACTGTCGAGCGCAATCACCTCACCTTCGGGATCGCTGGCATAGTCAGGCACATCGTGCTCGTGCTGCATACCCAGCGGCGCGCCGGTGTGTTTATCTCGACCAAATATCGTTTGCTGCTCTTTCAGCGGCGTACGATCCCAGAACTCGACGCGAAACTGAATGAGCCTGACGGCCTGATAGCTACCACCTTGCGCCCAGACAGGTTCGCCCTGCCCGTCCGTAACCCACACCACGTCTTGCATCAACTTCGCATCCGTCGCGTCCGGATTCGCGGTGCCGTCCTTAAAGCCAAGCAAGTTGACCGGGGTCTCTTTGCCTTTGCTGCGCGCGGCATGGTCGGAAATAAACCCTTCACGTTTCCAGCGCACGCTAAGGAGATCGGGCGTATGTTTAATGATATCGCGCAGCGCATGGATAACGGTGTCCTGCGTGTTGGCACAAATCTGCAGCAGCAAATCACCATGGCACAGCGCCGCATCCAGCGAATCATTCGGGAAGCGGGTCATTTTTTGCAGCTTTTTCGGCATCTGCGATTTCAGGCCATAACGTTCATCAAATAGCGAGGCGCCGACTGACAACGTCATCGTCAGGTTGTCTGGCGCAATGTATGCGCCGAGGATACCGGAATCCATAGGGGGTAAACGCGGGTTCGGCGTATCCGGCGCCGGCCCGCCCGTGGTCAGAAACGCAAATCGGGTGGTCAGCAAGCGGAACAAGCGTTCCAGATCAGCCTTATCGCTGGCGAGAACATCGAACGCCACCAGCATCATCGATGCCTGCTGTGGCGTCAGGATCCCTGCCTGATGCTGACCATAAAACGGCTGCGCTTCACTACGCGCATCGGGGGACAGCGTTCCCGGCGCGCTTTGTGGTTTTTGCGCGTGGGCAACCGGACATCCACCCGCCAACGCCAGCGCCCCACCCAGGGCGCCCATCCCTTTCAGTAAACGTCGGCGTGAAGGTTCGCTCACGCCGTTTTCATTATCTTGCTGCATTTTGCTTAATCCAGACCCAGAACACCGCGTAATTGCGACAAGTCTTCCGCCAGCGTCGTGATTGGCCCTTTCAGCGCATTGCGATCGGCGTCGGTCAGTTTGTCATAGGTTTCAAAACCGTCTTTGGTACGGTACTTGCTCAGAATGGTATCGACTTTTTTGAAGTTCGCATCCACCTTCGCCAACAGCTCAGCATTGGATTTTTGTAACTGAGGGCGCAGGAGATCGACGATTTTCTGCGCGCCATCGATATTGGCCTGGAAATCCCACAGATCGGTATGGCTGTAGCGATCCTCTTCTCCGCTGATTTTGCTGGCAGCGACTTCTTCAATCAGTCCTGCTGCCCCACCAACCACTTTTGACGGTGGGAAGGCCAGTTCGCTAATACGCGTTTGCAGGTCAAGAACATCGCTGTTTAATTGGTCGGCATACTTGTCCATTCCTTTGGTGGTGTTGTCGCCGAACAACGCTTTCTCCAGACGGTGGAAGCCGGTGAATTTAGGATCGGCGGCTTTTTGCTCATAATCATCTTCACGCGCATCGATGCTGCCGTCGAGATCGGAGAACAGTTCAGCAATCGGTTCAATACGCTCATAATGCTGACGGGTTGGCGCATACAGCGATTTCGCTTTTTCCAGATCGCCAGCTTTAATAGCATCGGTGAATGCTTTGGTGCCCGCAACCAGTTGTGCAGTTTCGGCTGTCACATAGGCTTTGTATTCAGTAATCGCGCCACTTAGGCTCAGCAGAGCATCGCCCTGCGCGGCATCCGCCGTTGCGCTACCTTTTACAATTAGTTTGCCTTTCGGGTTGGTCAACAGACCGCAGGTCATATCATATTCACCTGGCTGCAGGTTAGCTGTCATTTTCTGGCTAAAGCCCGGCGCAATGTTTTCACGTTCTTCAACCACCATAACCCCTTTAAGGATCTCCCACTCCAGCGCTTTCTGGCTGTGGTTCTGGATGATGAACTGCGTTTTCCCAGCGTTAACCGTGATCGTCATCGGCTCACACTGTTTGTCGTTAACCGTGACTTTCACCTGCGGAATATCGGCGGCTTGTGCAGAAAAAGCGGAGGCAAACAGCGCGGCAATACCCAACTGCAGCGCACTACGGCGAAAATTAAACGTCATAACCTATCCCTATAAATAAGTATGTTGTAACTAATGAGTATTCTGCATCGCGTTTTTATCAGGGTGCGGTACGCGATGCCGTAGTGCCTGAACGCGGCGGCAGTGCAAACATAATCAATGCCGGAATCAGGTAGATAAACCAAATGGCGACTTCACTGACGCTCGGCGCTTCCTGATAGCCGAAAATACCTTCCATCAATGTGCCAAACAGCGAATGCGTCGAAAGCACACTGCTCATGTCAAACGCCACATCCTGAAAATGATTCCATAACCCGGCTTCGTGGAACGCGCGGATGGCCCCAGCGGCAAGACCCGCGGCCACCAGCAAAATGAACAGGCTGGTCCATTTGAAGAATGCCCCGAGGTTGAGGCGAATGCCGCCGAGGTAAATCAAGTAACCCAGTACCACCGCGGTGGCCAGCCCCAGCATCGCACCTAACGGTGGCCAAATGCCTACATCCTGCTGGAATGCCGCCAGCAGGAAGAACACCGATTCCAGGCCTTCACGGGCAACGGCAAAAAAGACCATCATCACCAGCGCCCAGCCGTGATGATTGCCGCGTTGCAACGCGTTATCGACAGCCTGTTCAAGCTGGACTTTGACGTTGCGCGAAACTTTACGCATCCAGAACACCATCCAGGTGAGGATCACCACGGCAATGACCGCCACGATGCCTTCAAACAGCTCCTGTTCCTTTTGCGGAAATTCACCGGTGGTTTCATTGATGAAAACGCCTAACGCCAGGCATAACGCCGCCGCCAGCAGAACACCAATCCACATCACACCAATCCATCGACCACGCTGAGTCCGTTTCAGGTAGCTGGCAATCAGGCTGACTATCAGCGCGGCCTCTAACCCTTCGCGCAACATAATAAGAAATGGAACAAACATGCGAAGAACCCTTAAACGTTATTCTCAGTCAATTGATGAAAAGAAAAGTAAATTACAGTGATAGTGATTATCATTACAGTAAAGAAAAACTCAAGCAGAATGTTTTGAGAATGATGACTTAATGTAAACAGTTAGGCGGGTAACGATTAGGGCGGTTTTGCAGCGGGGACAAATAAAAAAGCCCGCACGCGGCGGGCTTAAGGAGCGAGGCGGATTACTCTGCCTGTAAACGCGATGGCGGAGCTGTGTGATAATGTGCATCAGCCTCGGCAAAACGTTGCTGCATAGCGGCTGAAGGCGCTTTACCCAACAGGCTGAAGACCACAATACCGATGCTGCCGAAAATAAAGCCCGGGATGATTTCATACAGACCCAACCAGGCAAACTGCTTCCAGACGATTACCGTCACCGCACCGATGAGCATCCCGGCCAGCGCGCCGTTACGCGTCATACGCGACCACATTACGGAGAACAGAACCACCGGACCAAACGCCGCGCCAAAGCCGGCCCAGGCGTAGCTTACCAGACCAAGCACACGGTTCTCCGGGTTCGCCGCCAGCGCGATAGACACCAGCGCCACAACCAGCACCATGATGCGACCAATCCATACCAGCTCTTTCTGGCTGGCATTTTTACGCAGGAACGCTTTATACAAGTCTTCGGTGATTGCGCTGGAACACACCAGCAGCTGGCAGCTCAAAGTCGACATCACCGCTGCGAGGATCGCAGACAGCAGAATACCGGCAATCCACGGGTTGAACAGGATTTGCGCCAGTTCAATAAACACGCGTTCGGCGTTCTGGTTAACGGCACCGGCAAGCTGTGGGTTGTTGTTAAAGTAAGCGATACCAAAGAAGCCAACGGCAACTGCACCTGCCAGACACAGGATCATCCAGGTCATACTGATGCGGCGGGCATGAACAATGCTATGGTGAGAATCAGCCGCCATAAAGCGCGCCAGAATATGCGGCTGCCCGAAGTAGCCCAGACCCCAGCCCATCAGGGAAATAATGGCAACAAAATTCAGCCCTTTGAACATGTCCACGTTCTCAATGCTCTTTTGTTTAATCACTTCCAGCGAATCGTCAAACCCACCCACACCAATGACTACCATCACTGGCGTCAGGATCAGGGCGAAGATCATCAGGCTGGCCTGGACGGTATCGGTCCAGCTTACCGCGAGGAAACCACCGATAAAGGTATAAATAATCGTCGCGGCCGCCCCCGCCCACAGCGCTGTTTCGTAGCTCATGCCAAAGGTGCTTTCAAACAGACGCGCCCCTGCCACAATACCGGAAGCACAGTAGATGGTGAAAAACAGCAGAATAACCAGCGCGGAGATAATACGCAGAATACGGCTTTTATCTTCAAAGCGACCGGTAAAGTAATCCGGTAACGTCAGCGCATTGTTATTGTATTCGGTATGCACGCGTAAACGTCCGGCCACCAGTTTCCAGTTGATCCACGCACCCAAAATAAGGCCAATAGCGATCCAGCTTTCTGAAATCCCCGACAGGAAAATCGCGCCAGGCAGGCCCATCAGCAACCAGCCGCTCATGTCAGATGCCCCGGCGGATAACGCGGTCACGAATGGACCCAGACTGCGTCCACCCAGAATGTAATCGTCAAAGTTTTTGGTTGAACGCCATGCAATAAACCCTATCAATATCATGCCGAAAATATAGACACAGAATGTCACTAACATCGGTGTGCTAATAGCCATCAAAACTCTCCAAAATTATGTATCAGCAATGCCGTGGCTTGCCGTTTTATTACCCTGCCGGAACGTGGCAAAGATATCTATGTTTACCAGGGCGACCGTATCCTGCCGGAAGCGATGGTCATTCACAATCGATTTAACACACCATTTACATCAAATTTAATCCACAGTAGATAGCATTTTTCTGTAGGTTGCACTCTCTCACACTTTTTTCGGTTGCACCTTTTAAAAGTGTTAACTACCGCAGAGAAAAAGATTCGGCAACTTTTATAGCCCCCGTCAAAACACTCACATTTATTAACATTTCATTCATTTCCAAGCTTGCAAACCAAGTCACATTTAACACGGTTGCACAAAGTTGCAACATAGTGGATATTTCTCGGTAACTATCAGACCCGTATTTCAGTACAACAGGAGTAAACGGCATGGGAACCACCACGATGGGGGTTAAGCTGGATGACGCCACTCGCGAGCGTATTAAAACAGCAGCATCACGAATCGATCGCACGCCACATTGGCTGATCAAACAAGCCATTTTTAATTATCTCGAAAGACTGGAAAATGACGACGCGCTTCCTGAACTACCGGCCCTGCTAGCGGGTGCTGCGAATGAGGGCGATGAGTCGACCACGCTGCAAAATGAAGCGCATCAGCCTTTCCTGGAATTTGCTGAACAGATCCTGCCGCAGTCAGTTTCCCGCGCGGCAATCACTGCTGCTTACCGCCGCGCCGAAACTGACGCCGTACCTATGCTGATGGAGCAGGCTCGTCTGCCGCAGCCCATCGCCGAGCAGGCGCATAAGCTGGCATACGATCTGGCAGACAAACTGCGTAACCAGAAGACCGCCAGCGGCCGCGCCGGGATGGTACAAGGTTTATTGCAGGAATTCTCCCTTTCTTCACAGGAAGGCGTCGCGCTGATGTGTCTGGCCGAAGCCTTGCTGCGTATTCCAGATAAAGCGACCCGCGATGCGTTAATCCGCGACAAGATCAGCAACGGTAACTGGCAGTCGCACATTGGCCGCAGCCCGTCTCTGTTCGTCAACGCGGCGACCTGGGGGCTGTTGTTTACCGGTCGTCTGGTTTCAACGCATAACGAAACCAGCCTCTCACGCTCACTCAACCGTATTATCGGCAAGAGCGGTGAGCCGCTAGTGCGTAAAGGCGTCGACATGGCCATGCGCTTGATGGGCGAGCAGTTTGTCACCGGGGAGACCATCGCTGAAGCGCTGGCTAACGCGCGTAAACTGGAAGAAAAAGGCTTCCGTTACTCCTATGACATGCTGGGCGAAGCGGCCCTGACCGCCGCCGATGCACAGGCTTATATGGTTTCATACCAGCAGGCGATCCACGCCATTGGTAAGGCCTCTAACGGGCGCGGTATCTATGAAGGGCCAGGCATTTCTATCAAGCTGTCGGCACTGCATCCGCGTTACAGCCGTGCGCAGTACGATCGCGTGATGGATGAACTCTATCCTCGTCTGAAATCGCTTACTCTGCTGGCACGTCAGTACGACATCGGCATTAATATCGACGCCGAAGAGGCTGACCGACTGGAGATCTCCCTCGATCTGCTGGAAAAACTTTGCTTTGAACCCGAACTGGCAGGCTGGAACGGGATCGGTTTTGTTATCCAGGCCTACCAGAAGCGCTGCCCGTATGTTATCGACTATCTGATTGACCTCGCCACGCGCAGCCGCCGCCGCCTGATGATCCGTCTGGTTAAGGGCGCCTACTGGGATAGCGAAATTAAACGTGCCCAGATGGACGGTCTGGAAGGTTATCCGGTCTACACCCGTAAGGTGTACACCGACGTTTCTTACCTGGCCTGTGCGAAAAAACTGCTTGCCGTACCGAATCTGATCTACCCGCAGTTCGCCACCCACAACGCCCATACGCTGGCGGCGATTTATCAGTTAGCCGGTCAAAACTACTATCCGGGTCAGTACGAGTTCCAGTGCCTGCACGGCATGGGCGAACCGCTGTATGAGCAGGTTACCGGCAAAGTTGCGGATGGCAAACTGAACCGTCCATGCCGCATTTATGCGCCGGTCGGCACGCACGAAACGCTGCTGGCGTACCTGGTGCGTCGTCTGCTGGAAAACGGCGCCAACACCTCGTTCGTCAACCGCATTGCCGATACGACCCTGCCGCTGGATGAACTGGTTGCCGATCCGGTCGAGGCTGTTGAAAAACTGGCGCAGCAAGAAGGTCAGGCCGGTCTGCCGCATCCGAAGATTGCCCTGCCGCGTGACCTGTACGGTAAAGGCCGCGAAAACTCAGGCGGGCTGGATTTAGCTAACGAACATCGTCTGGCCTCGCTGTCCTCTGCCCTGCTCAACAGCGCGCTACAAAAATGGCACGCTAAACCCATTCTGGAGCACCCGGTTGCTGACGGCGAAATGACGCCAGTCGTTAACCCAGCCGAGCCGAAAGACATTGTCGGTTACGTGCGTGAGGCGACTCACGCTGAAGTGGAACAGGCGTTACAGAACGCAGCGAATAACGCGCCGATCTGGTTCGCCACACCGCCACAAGAGCGCGCCGCCATTTTGCATCGTGCCGCCGTTCTGATGGAAGGTCAGATGCAGCAGTTGATTGGCATCCTGGTACGCGAAGCGGGTAAAACCTTCAGCAACGCCATTGCGGAAGTGCGCGAAGCGGTAGACTTCCTGCATTATTATGCCGGTCAGGTTCGCGATGATTTCGATAATGAAACCCATCGACCGTTAGGACCGGTGGTTTGTATCAGCCCATGGAACTTCCCGCTGGCCATTTTCACCGGGCAGATTGCCGCCGCGCTGGCGGCGGGTAACAGCGTGCTGGCGAAACCGGCGGAACAAACCCCGTTAATTGCCGCCCAGGGCATCGCTATTTTGCTCGAAGCGGGTGTACCGCCGGGCGTGGTGCAACTGTTGCCTGGTCAGGGTGAAACCGTCGGGGCTCAGCTCACTTCCGATGAGCGCGTACGCGGCGTCATGTTTACCGGCTCAACGGAAGTCGCCACGCTGTTGCAACGCAATATTGCCACCCGCCTTGATGCTCAGGGGCGTCCAATCCCGCTTATCGCCGAAACCGGTGGGATGAACGCAATGATTGTCGACTCCTCCGCGTTGACGGAACAGGTCGTGGTCGACGTTCTGGCTTCAGCGTTTGACAGCGCCGGACAGCGCTGCTCCGCGCTGCGCGTCCTGTGTCTGCAGGATGATGTAGCCGACCATACGCTGAAAATGCTGCGCGGCGCGATGGCGGAATGTCGCATGGGTAATCCAGGTCGCCTGACCACGGATATTGGGCCGGTAATTGATGAAGAAGCCAAAACCAATATTGAGCGCCATATTCAGGCCATGCGCGCCAAAGGACGCCCGGTGTTTCAGGCCGTGCGCGAAAACAGCGACGATGCGCGTGAATGGCAAACCGGTACCTTTATTGCTCCGACGCTGATCGAGCTGGAAAGCTTCGACGAATTACAAAAAGAGGTGTTTGGTCCGGTACTGCACGTCGTGCGCTACACCCGTAACAATCTGGGCAACCTGATTGAGCAAATTAATGCCTCCGGCTACGGCCTGACGCTGGGCGTACACACTCGTATCGATGAAACCATCGCCCATGTCACAGGATCGGCACACGTGGGGAACCTGTACGTTAACCGCAATATGGTCGGTGCCGTTGTCGGCGTGCAGCCATTCGGTGGCGAAGGCTTGTCTGGTACAGGGCCAAAAGCAGGTGGACCGCTGTATCTGTATCGCCTGCTGGCTAACCGCCCGGAAAATGCGTTAGGCATTACGCTGGCCCGTCAGGATGCAGACTACCCGGTCGATGCGCAGCTTAAAGCTGCACTCGTTCAGCCGCTGAAAGCGCTCAGCGAATGGGCAACCGATCGACCCTCGCTGCAGGCGCTCTGCCAGCAGTTTGGCGAACTGGCGCAGGCCGGTACTCAGCGTCTGCTGCCAGGACCCACTGGCGAGCGCAATACCTGGACGCTGTTGCCGCGTGAACGCGTACTCTGTATCGCCGATGATGAACAGGACGCGCTGGTACAGGTTGCCGCTGTGGCTTCCGTTGGTAGCTTAATCCTGTGGCCAGATGATGCGTTCCATCGTGAACTGGCAAAACGTCTGCCAGCCGCCGTCTCCGGGCGCATTCAGTTTGCCAAAGCGGACAACATCACCACGCAGCCGTTTGATGCCGTTATTTTCCACGGCGATTCCGATCAACTGCGTTCACTGTGCGAAGCGGTAGCTGCCCGCGAAGGGGCGATTGTATCAGTCCAGGGCTTTGCCCGTGGCGAAAGCAATATTCTGCTGGAGAGGCTGTACATTGAACGCTCCCTGAGCGTCAATACCGCCGCTGCCGGGGGTAACGCCAGCCTGATGACAATCGGCTAAGGTTGTGGTTAATTAAGGCTCCGGTAACGGGGCCTTTTTTTATGGATCCAGAGGGAAGCATGAAACGAATCGTACTGACATGTGCAGCGCTGCTGTTGAGCGGCCAGGCGCTGGCGGATGACTGCGCCAACGCGAACACTCAGATTGAGATGAACACCTGTGCGGCAGAGCAGTTTAAGGCGGCCGACACCAAACTTAATGACACTTATCAGAATGCGCTTAAGCGCGCCGCCCCGACCCAGCGCGATTTACTGAAAAAAGCGCAAATCTCATGGATAACCCTGCGCGATGCGGACTGCGCGTTAATCAGTTCCGGCACCGAAGGCGGTAGCGTCCAGGCGATGATTTCCAGTCAGTGTCTGACGGATAAAACCAACGAGCGTGAAGCGTTTCTCGCCTCACTCTTACAGTGCGAAGAGGGCGATTTAAGCTGTCCGTTACCGCCAGCCAGTTAACGCACGCGGATCCCTTCAATAATCATCCGCTGCACGCTCTCCACCGTTTGGTTAAAAAAGGCTTCATCACGCAGCGTTGCGCCCGTTACCGCCTCAACCTGTGGGGCAAAGTCGGCGTAGTGCTGGGTTGAAGCCCAAATCATAAAAATCAGATGATGCGGATCGACCGGAGCCAGTTTCCCACTTTTGATCCAACCGGCAATCAGCGCCGATTTCTCATCAATTAGCGTTTTGAGATCGCCCGTTAATTCAGCCATCAATAAAGGCGCACCTGCCAGCATCTCCATACAAAATAGCCGTGAAGCCTGAGGGTAATCGCGCGACACTTCCAGCTTAAGGCGAATGTATTCTTTAATGGCCACCAGCGGCGCAAAGTCTTCGCGAAAAGCCTTCAACGGAGCCAGCCAGACGTCGAGGATTTGCCGCAAAACGGCAATATAGAGCACCTCTTTTGACGGGTAGTAATAAAGCAGATTCGTTTTTGACACACCCGCCTGCTCAGCGACCTGTTCGAGACGCGTGCCGTGGATCCCATATTGGGAGAAGATATTTAATGCCGCGGTTAATATGGCCTGGCGTTTTGCACTGACGGCCTGCGAGCGCTTACCTGTTTTTTTCTCTGCGCGTTGGACCATGCGCCCTCTCCTTCTTGTGAGGGCGTCAGCATACCAAATCACGCGGTGAATGGTTAAATTAAAGCGACTCCGGCGGCGCCTCTTGCACTCCCCCTTTTTTCTTTTTGAACTTCAGTTCGCTGACCAGCACGCCAACAATAATGAATGCTGCGCCGAGCAAAGCCAGTAGCGGTAAGCGCTCCCCCGCAAGGCGACCAAAGATCCCCGCCCACACCGGCTCACCGGTATAAATGACCGTCGCGCGCGTCGGCGAAACGCTGCGCTGTGCCCAGTTCATGGTGACCTGAATAATCGCACTGAAAATCCCCAATCCCAGCGCCACCACCAGCAATCCCGTAGACATCGGCGGCACGGACTCTCCGGCCGGAGCCATGGCAATAAACGCCACTATCGAAGCGGTTGCCAGTTGTACCACCGTTACCCGCCGCACATCCACTTTTCCCGCCCACGCGCTAATCAGGATAATTTCTGCCGCAATCGCCACCGCGCCGGCGAGTGTGATCCACTCTCCTTCGCCTAAAGCCAGCAAATTGCCTCCCGGTCCGGCGAGAAAAATCAACCCGATAAAGGCCAGCACAATGCCGACACACGGCATCAGGCCGGGCATACGCCCCAGACACAGCCATTGTAAAAGCGGTACCAACGGCACATACATCGCGGTAATAAATGCCGATTTACTGCTGGGAATAAACTGTAGCCCCCAGGTTTGCAGACTATAGCCCAACGCAATTGCGATACCGATCGCAACGCCTGCTTTGACTTCCAGCCACGTCAGTTTATGCAATGTGCGTAGTGACAAAAGCGCGACCGCCAGCGCAGCGGTGGCAAAACGCACGCCGACAAAGAAAAAAGGTCCGCTCAGGGTAACGGCATATTGCACGGCCAAAAACGTGCCACCCCAGAACATAGTGATCACAATGAGGATCGCTTCCTGAGGTTTAACAGAGAAGGAATAACGAGAAAGTAATGACATGAGACACCCGATTAACTGAATGTCGTTAGTCTGCGTTGCGTTTTGTTACAGTTCAACCTTGCAGACAAAAAAACCGCCGGAAGAAACCGGCGGCGGTGGGTGGCTACGTAACGTCTGACTCTGATCCTCAGCCGTCACGGCATATCTGACAGCTAGCCCGGCAATTACGATTTGTTGTTGCCGTGGCTATTTTTGCCCCCTTTTTTGCCTGCCTCTGAAGCGCGTTGCGGGTCATTCTTAAAGTTGCCCCCGCTGTGCTGGCCACCTTTTCGACCTGCTTCTGATGCTCTTTCGCGATCTTCCGCAAAGTTGCCGGAACCGCCTCGATGGTTTGCCATTACTGACCTCCGTCATTGATTAGACATCATATTGCATAGGTACTGAGGAGTGATACCTCACGCAGCATTACGGGCGATACCCTGAAAATAACTGCGTGGGATTAAGCATAGTGAAGCGTGGCCTGAGCAGCCGCTAACTGTAATATCCTGCAACAGGATTGGCGGTGATAGAGAAATAATCACAGCGAGAAATCAATAAGTCTTTCTTATGACTACCAAATTCCACCCGGTTAAATATGTATCATTTTGCAACAAGAGAAGTTGTTATAAAAATTGTTATAAATCAAAGAAGTGATTGTGAAATTTGCACTCCTGACAGTACGTCATATCTTTAAAGGTAGGTAGCGAGTCGCTACGGACACGGTTAACTCGAGGAGTAGTGTAAAATGGCAAAAGTTCTGGTGCTTTATTATTCCATGTACGGACACATTGAAACTATGGCCCATGCAGTCGCAGAAGGCGCAAATAAGGTTGATGGCGCGGAAGTGATTATTAAGCGCGTACCAGAGACCATGCAGCCGGAGATTTTCCTCAAAGCTGGCGGCAAAACACAAAACGCACCAGTCGCAACCCCGCAAGAACTGGCAGATTACGATGCCATTATTTTTGGTACCCCCACACGCTTTGGCAATATGTCCGGTCAGATGCGCACCTTCCTCGACCAGACTGGCGGGCTGTGGGCTTCAGGCGGCCTGTACGGCAAACTCGCCAGCGTATTCAGCTCGACAGGAACCGGCGGCGGTCAGGAACAAACCATTACATCAACCTGGACTACGCTTGCTCACCATGGGATGGTGATTGTGCCTATCGGTTACGCGGCGCAAGAGCTGTTTGATGTTTCTCAAGTTCGCGGCGGTACCCCTTACGGCGCAACCACCATCGCCGGAGGTGACGGCTCTCGCCAGCCAAGTCAGGAAGAATTATCTATCGCCCGCTATCAGGGTGAATATGTCGCAGGTCTGGCAGTAAAACTCAACGGCTAATCTTCAACAGGAGGATTCGAATGCCAACTCAAGAAGCGAAAGCCCATCGCGTCGGCGAATGGGCAAGTCTGCGCAATACATCGCCGGAAATAGCCGAAGCCATTTTTGAAGTCGCGCATTATGACGAGAAACTGGCGGAAAAAATTTGGGAAGAAGGTAGCGACGAGGTGCTCATCAAAGCCTTTAAGAAAACAGACAAAGATTCGCTCTTTTGGGGTGAACAGACTATCGAACGCAAAAACGTCTAGCGCTCAGACTCCCCCGCGAACACGGGGGAGTTTTTCTTTTACTTAGCCGCCTCATTCAACACGCTGTCGAACTTATCTATCGGGCAAAAGCCATCCGCATCTATCGGACACCCTTTCAGCTCCAGCGTTACGCGCTGCGCCGGGGATTTCAGGGTCAGAACGTCAGCATTACGCAACTGCTGCGAGCTCTGATACACGTACTCGATTTTCATCAGATCACGATTCGCGTTGCTGTCATGCCAGCGCTGGAAGACAATCTTCCCGCCAATCGGCGTACGCTCGTTCTGATCGTGAAGCTGGTACGGTTTGAAATCCAGCGCGGTGAGCAGCGATGCGATGTTTGAGTCATGCCCCACCAGCACGGTTATTTTTGGCGCTTTTACGCGTTCAGTAACCAGCGCATTATCAATATACTTCACCAGCGGTTTGGCGACATTCTGCGCCACTTCCGGGGAGGTGAACAGGCTGTCCTGATAGCCATTTTTCAGCTTCGACAGAACCTTCCACTGTTGATCGGATTTAATCTCGCCCCAGGCGACCTTGTCCATCGGGAAGCCTTCGTAATATTGCAGCGTGAAGGCATCAACCAGCGAATTCCCGACCTTCAGCGGCCCCGAAACCCCAGGCTCCTGCTGGTATTTCGCGCTAAACGTATCTTTGGCATCGGTCAGGGAACACTGCTGTTTTTCTTTGCAGGACGGAGAGTCTTTGTAGTCGGTCATTTGCTCAAGCAACTGATAGCTGTCGTTGAGCTGCATTTGGCTACGCTCTTTCTCCATTGCCTGAACCGCCTGCTGGCTGAAGGCGGCGGAATCATCGGTGATCACCGGGTTAAAGGTGGGATCCATGGTGCCCATTTTTTCCTGATGATGGACCGGGACGTCGCAACCCGGGAAAGCACCGGTGACAAAGAACTGCGCCGTCGCGACCGTACGCTGCAGGCTGTTAGCATAGGTATAGACCGTACCCGGCGCCGGACATTCGCCCGATTTCACCATCCCCTGCTCTGCCAGCCACTCTCGCATATAGTGGCCCATATAGATTTCCAGCACGCCGCCTTTGGTGGTCAGTTGTCCGCCGGGGACATCCCATTCTGGCCATTGTTTGGGGGTGGACTGCTCAAGAACACTGCCATTATTGGCTAAAGGTGCGCGTAAGTTATGCCGACTCATCATCAATACTTGCTGAAGCTGATAGCCTTCCGGCGCGGTCTGCGCCTGCGCGGCGGTTGACATTAATACAGCCCCTGCCACGGCTGCGGCGATTAACGATTTATTCATCCCTACGACCTCTTGTTGTTATCAATCACAACAGAGTGTGACAGAAATATGACATATTTCCCGGAACGCTTTCGCAAAACGAACCATCTACGGTGTCGTTTTAATACCGAACTCGGTTTCTAATTTGCGAATGCCAAGCGGGGTGAAGGTGACGCGGCGACCACTCAGCTCCGTTTTTATCCATCGTTTTTCAATCAGCCAGCGTAGCAGCGATGCGCCAAGCACGCCGCCGGGATGGTAACGTCGTTCACTCCAGTCCAGACAACCGCAGGTTAATTTCCGCCGCGATGCGCTCGCAGCAAGGACAATCCCCATTTGTGCCAGTTTTTCCTGCCCAAGAGAGGTCAGCGTTTCACCATCCGGCGTTAACCATTGACGGGAAACCAGCGTATCGAACAGCCTCACCGCCACCTCGCCAGCAAGATGATCGTAGCAGGTTCGGGCATGTCGTAAGCCTGGCGGCGTCGTGATTTTTCGTGGCGTAGATGTAGCCCACGCCACGCCCATCAGGCGCTCCAGCAGTTCAGCGATATCGGAGCCTGCAAGGCGAAAATAACGATGCCTGCCCTGCGCGAGCGCCACAACAAAACGTTGTTCGCACAGACGCGCCAGATGCGCACTGGCGGTTGACGCTGACACATCCGCCACTGCGCTGAGCTCGGTCGCGGTCCAGGCGCGGCCATCCATCAGGGCGCACAACATTCGCGAGCGCGATTTATCGGCCATCGCCGCCGCGGTGAGCGCCATTCGCGACTCCAGAGCACCCTCTTCCTCACTTAACATCACTGATGCCATAGCGACCTCTTTGACCCTGAATGTCTGAATTAACGATGCCATGAATGCGTTCTAAAGTCACCGCACAGGTCACACCGCACGCAGCATCATCTCGATACCCAACCCGACCAAACAAAACAGAAAACAGCGTTTAAACACGAGCGGAGAAATAACCCGTCGTACACGGGTTCCTAACCACTGACCAATCAGCGCAGGAACAATGGCCAAAGCCGATAAGCTCAACGACTGTACGGGCAGCGCGTTGTGCCACCACAGACCAAGCGCCAAAGCCAATGTCGAAAACGTAAAAGAGATCCCGAGCGCCTGAACCAGCTCATCTTTCTCAAAACCCAATGACTGGATCCAGGGCACGGCGGGCATCACAAATACACCGGTTCCGCCAGTCAATAAGCCAGTAACAAATCCTATGACGAGGGAGTACGGTTTTTCATGCTGCGGAGCCACTGCGATTTTCTTTCCGGCCAGCGTCCAGATAGCGTAAGCCACCAGCGCCACGCCGAGCGCAAACTGGGTACGGGTGGTATCGCCGCCGGTAATCCAGGCGCTGGCAAACAGTGTCGCCACCACCACCGTCAATAACATTGGCCACAGTCGTTTGACTAATTGACGCGTATTTCCGCCACCGCCAAACTGAAACAGATTGCTAATCAGCGAAGGCAACAGCAGCATGGCCGCCGCCGCAACCGGCGAAATAAGCGATCCGAGGATCCCCATAGCCACGGTGGGCAATCCCATACCAGTGACGCCTTTTACCATCCCTGCGAGGACAAACGTGGCGGCAATCATCATCACCAGAGCGGGCCCAAACGCTAACGAACTCGTCATGTTGCACTTTCCTGAAAAAGAGAAGATGACCCATTCTGGACGTTAATCGCGGCGCTCGCTTCGCCAGGCAACGAAATATGTCTTCCCGCTTACGGGTAATAATATAAAAAATGCCGGGTTTCCCCGGCACATTATCAGAACGTTTTGGCCCACCACAGCCGCAGCTTCATGCCCCAGTAGCTGGTCCAGCCGCTGGTTGTTGACACCACCCGACCTTGTGACACTACCACCAGCGTGGGCGTGACGCTAATCGCCCAACTGCGGGAAATTGCCCCGTTCGCATCATTGATGACCGGAAAGTCCACGCCTTTACGCGACAGCCAACGAGACACCTCAGCTTCACTGCCGGAGCGTAACGCAATGGTCATCACGTTTTCCCCTTCCGAACGCAGCCTGGCGACTTCCGGCGTCGTGAAGCGGCAAACGCCGCACCAGCTCGCCCAGAAATAAAGCAGCACCGGCTCGTCTTTGCTGAGCGCCGCCAGCGTGACGGTTTCACCATCCAGCGTTTGCAAAGGCGTGCTGTCAAAAGAGCCAGGGAGCTGCGGCGCGCGCCAGACATCCATCAGCAGCATCGCCCCTGCCAACAGCGCCAGTAAGATCAGCCCTTCGCGCAGCCAGCGGCGCAGTTTACTGAGCATTGGCCGCCGCCAGCTTTTCTTTGACCACTTCCTCAAGGGTTTCCCACGGCACCGCACCGGGAATAAGCTCATCACCAATAATCGTTGCGGGGGTTCCCTGCACGCCCACCAGTCGCGCCAGTTGCAGGTTAGTGCTTAGCGTTTCAGCGCTTTGGGCATCCAGCGTCACCGGACTGGCTCCCGATTTTTCCTGCGCCTGTTTGATACTGACGTCGGTATGGTAACCCTTTTTCTGCATCAGTTTTTCATGTAGCGCCAGAAACTGCTGCGGATGCTCAAGCCAGGTAGTCAGCACGGTCCGCGCCGCCAGTTCCGAACTTTCCCCTTTAAACGGCAGCGGTTTAATCACTACCGCCACGTCAGGATATTTCTGCACAATTTTTTCCAGCATGGGATCCAGTTGCTTGCAGTACGGGCAGTTGTAATCGGTGAAGTTTATCAGGGTCAGTTTCGCCTGCTTAGCGCCAATCCGCGGGCTGTTGGGATCGTTAAACAGGGCCTCCTGGATTAATGCTTCAATTTGCTTTTCCTGTTCCGGGGTAAACGGTGCAGGCTCTTTCGCTACGCTGACGGCAGAAAACAGGGTTAACAGCAGAACAATCATTATTTTCATGGGGTTACTCCTTTGGCATCGGTCAACGTTTGCAATACCGCATCGCGGGTCAACAACGTTGGTAACGCCTGGCCTTCCGGCAGACCGGGGCCATAAATTTGGTTATACGGCACAGCAACCTGGCCGCGTTTTTTCAGAAATTCGGTGATGGCTTCAGAAGGGAGCGTCCAGTCGCCGCGCAGCGCCACTACATCCGGCTGTTGCAAAGCGGCCTGTACGTCATCTTTATGCAACACGTTGTATTTGTTTACCTTACAAGTGATGCACCAGTCGGCAGTGACGTCAATGAACACACGCTTATGTTGCGCCAGCGCATCCTCAATCGCCTGCTCGCTAAGCGGTTGCCAGTTCACGCTTTCTTTAGCGCTAGCGTGTCCGGCCAGCCCTAAATGCGGGAGCAGCAACGTCGCAAGCCAGATAGCCGAACCCAGCATCATGACACCGAGAAGACGCCGCAAAATATTCATCCAGCGTCCCGGACGCGGCAAACGCAGCGCCAGACCGGGACGCAGAGCCACAAGCAGCCACGGCAAGCTCATCCCCAGGCCGAGTGCGATAAACAGTCCCCACAACGTTGGCAGCGAAGCGGTCAATGCCACCGCTACCGCCGTTCCGAGAAACGGGGCGCTGCACGGCGTGGCGAGCAGGGTCGCAAATGCGCCTTGCCAGAAATGTCCCGACAAGCCGTTGCCACCGTGAGTCGCCAGCGTGGTGGTCATCGCCGAAGGCAGGCGGAATTCAAACCACCCGAACAGGCTGGCGCTGAACGTCAGCATCACCACGACCATGACGCCAATGAACCACGGGTTCTGAAACTGGATCCCCCAGCCCAGCGCCTGATTGGTTAAACGTAGCACTGTCATCAATAGCGCCAGGGCCATAAAGGAGACCAGGATCCCGGCTACCGATGCGAGGAATTGACGGCGGATCTGGCGACGGCTTTTTTCCTCAACCAGCAAAATAGAGCCCAGTTTCATGCCGAGAACCGGTAACACACAGGGCATCAGGTTGAGGATCAAACCGCCCAGCAGCGCCATTAGCACCACCTGCCACAATGGGAGTGAGGCGTTCTCAATAACCGGGGCTTCGCCAATCGCAAGACGACTTTCCTGGGCAACACCGTTATCTGCCAGCACCAGCGTGACCGACTTACCGCGTAAATCCGGCGCGCCTTCCCCCCAACCGTCATGAACAGGTACCGTGGCGCGTAACGTCTCACCTGCGACGTGAATTTGCGGCATGCCAAAATCAGCATCATCAACGGCGTCAAGATACAGCCCAGGCGCAGTCCAGCCTCCCGCGCGGTGAGCCTCAACAACCAGCTCGCCGGCCCGTGCGCCAGCGCGCAAAGTATCGGTCAGGCCGCTGGCAAGCGGGATCTGCCCCATTGCCTGCGCATAGTCATGCGCAAAAGTCGGGTCCTGGGTCGTGGAGGTCACGGAAAAAGGAAAATCCGTCAACAAGCAAACGTTGCTACAGGTGGATAGCGTCAAAACACCGCTAAGCGTGGCGGGCGATCTGCCGCGCACAACCATCGGGAATGTCACATTATCGTGATAGCCCTGGGTCGTGATATTAGCGACCTCAAAGCGTGCAGGGGTTGGCCAGAACCAGTCGACCGCAGGCATTTCCCCTTGCCAGGCGATAGATGGCGCGACGCCTCCCTCGCCCGGCGAACGCCAGTAGGTTTTCCAGCCGTCCTCCAGTTTAACATCCAGCAACAGACGAGTTTCGCCGCCTGAGGACGTATCAGCGCGTAACCGTACGCTGGCGTGATCGTTATCGGGTGAACGCAGCCAGCCGGGTTCAGCCGCCCAGGATACGGGCAGCCATAGCAATAACAGACAGAGCAGCGCCTGCCTGAAAACAGTCATCATATATTTTCTCCGTGAATAATTATCTAACAGTCAGCAACGGCTGTTCTGTCATTCACGGAAGACGCAAAATCGCAGATGTACCCTTAGCGTGGGCGGCGAGATGGCTCGCGGTGGGAAAAAAGGCAGACGAAACGCCCGCACTGGCGCCAGCAGCGACAGTAGCAGACACAGCACCAGAATAGCGCCTTCGAACAGTACCGGGGGCGCCGCCAGTAATGACTTCGCACTCAGTTCACAAGGGGTAACGGACGAGGCCTCATCGGTCTGCGCTTGTCCGCTTACGACCACGCTTGTGGCAACGGTGTCCATCTGCAACGCGTGCAGGCCCGCCATGCGTTGTGCGGTACAAACCATCACCACAACACATGCCAGACAGAGGAACCACCATCCCATCCGTTGACGTTTCGCCATTATACCCTCACTGATTGATGCGAGTTATCTTAACCACTCACCAGGTTTTGGCAACCTTTGCGCTGTAAAGTTATGTCCTGTCATCAGCAGGATATACCGCGATTTCAATCAGATTGAGATCGGGATCTCTGACGTAAACCGAGCGAATCGGTCCCATCGCACCGGTTCGTGCAACCGGCCCCTCAACAATATCGACCCCGTGCGTTTGAAACGTGGCTATCACCTCTTCCAGCGCACGCGTGGTGATAAAACACAAATCCAGCGCCCCCGGCGTTGGCGCGTAAGCTTTGGGTTCAAACTCCTTTCCCCGAATGTGGAGGTTAATTTTCTGATTGCCAAAGACGAAGGCTTTCCGCCCTTGCGCGAAGGTTTCCAGCCTCATCCCTAAAAGTTCGACATAAAAACGAACGCATGCCTCTTCATTATTGGAGGTCAATACCAGATGATCCAGGTGGTCAATCATAGCGATATCCATTTTGGTTGCTCATCTCAGACACTTACCCTATTCATTCACACGCTACAAGAAAAAGAGAATCTTACGGCTGCGTTGACAGAACATAGCGCAAGGCGTTGCGGCTCACGTTTTATAAATTAAATGATAATTAATCATATTTTTGTTTTTATTTATTACAATATAACATTGCCAAAATAATTGCGGAAATATCACGGAAGTGATCATTCACTATTTACGAAGAGTACCAAAGGATATTCGCAGAACAGTACATAAATACTGTCCCGCTACGTATTGATGCGTAAATGAAAGTAAGGGTCAGCGCATTTTTAGGTGATTATCGTATTATAGCCCGACGCAATGAAGAGCGTATTCATTCGCAGAAAATTTGTTTATTGAATGTTATTTAGAGTATATGGAAATGAAAAAATATTTATTACCCCTGATTGGGTTACTTTTTACCGTTAGCGCTCAGGCAGCACCATTTACCGACGGCAAAGAGTTTATCTCACTGGAAAAACCCGTCGCTTCAGCCCCGGCAGCGCTGAAGTTTTTCTCATTCTATTGTCCTTCCTGCTATCAGTACGATGAAGTTTTTGAAATCACTGATAACGTGAAAAAAGTTTTGCCTGCTGACGTCAAACTCACCGAATACCACGTCGACTTTTTAGGCCCTCTGGGGCAAGACATGACGCACGCCTGGTCCGTCGCCATGCTGTTGAACGTGCAAGATAAAGTTAAACCGTTGCTTTTTGATGCCGTGCAGAAAAAACAAACCATTAAATCGGCGGACGATATACGTAACGTATTTATCAGCGCGGGCGTCAGTGCCAGTGATTATGATGCTGCATGGAATAGTTTTGCCGTGAAATCACTAACCGCCAAACAGCAAGAAATGGCTAAAGCCGTAGATTTAACCGGTGTGCCCGCCATTTTTATCAACGGTAAATATATGATCAATCCGAAAGGACTGAAATCTGATGACCTTAACGCGTTCGTACAAAACTATGCTGATACGGTCCGCTTCCTGATCACTAAATCCTGATGTTTAGCTAATCTCACTATTCGCACCACACAACAGACGTCATAACGTTAAAAAGCGCTGTTGGTGGTGCAACGCCCGCATCGTTTATAGCAATATCCTCCCTTCCCGGTTGGCATTCTCCGTTATCAGGATTACCCTAAACTTAGCGGTGATACCTGTTGTCAGGGTTCACCTTCTGCAAGTGTTGATTTACACGAGAGAACGCTATGGAATTAAAGGATTATTACGCCATTATGGGCGTGAAACCGACAGACGATCTCAAGACAATCAAGACCGCCTATCGTCGACTCGCCCGGAAATATCATCCTGATGTCAGCAAAGAGACTGACGCGGAGGCCCGGTTTAAAGAGGTTGCTGAAGCCTGGGAAGTCCTGAGTGATGAACAGCGACGCGCCGAGTACGACCAGTTGTGGCAGCACCGCAACGACCCACAGTTCAACCGTCAATTCCAACAAGGAGAGAATCAACGCTATAACGCCGAAGATTTCGACGATATCTTCTCCTCCATTTTTGGTCAGCATGCGCAACAGTCTCGCCAGCGTCATGCCAGCCGCGGGCACGATATTGAAATTGAAGTCGCCGTATTCCTCGAAGAAACGCTTACTGAGCATAGCCGCACGATCAGTTACACCCTGCCGGTTTACAATGCGTTCGGCATGGTCGAACGTGAAATTCCTAAAACGTTGAATGTGAAAATTCCGGCTGGCGTCGGTAACGGTCAGCGTATTCGTCTGAAAGGCCAGGGCACCCCCGGTGAAAACGGCGGACCAAACGGTGATTTGTGGCTGGTGATTCATATCGCGCCACATCCGCTGTTCGATATTGTTAACCAGGATCTGGAAGTGGTCGTTCCCCTGGCGCCGTGGGAAGCCGCGCTGGGCGCGAAAGTAACCGTTCCGACGTTAAAAGAGAGCATCCTGCTGACCATTCCTGCGGGCAGCCAGGCCGGGCAGCGGTTACGCATTAAGGGCAAAGGTCTGGTAAGTAAAAAACATACCGGCGATTTGTATGCGGTGATCAAAATCGTCATGCCGCCGAAACCTGACGACGCCAGCGCCGCCCTGTGGCAGCAGTTGGCGGATGCACAAAAGACCTTTGATCCGCGCAAAGAGTGGGGGAAAGCATAATGGCTAACGTCACCGTCACCTTTACCATTACCGAGTTTTGTCTGTACACCGGTGTGTCAGAAGAAGAGCTACATGAGATTGTCGGCTTAGGGGTGATAGAACCTCATGAAGACGAGACTTTTGACGATCATGCGCTGACCGTCATGCGTCGCGCGATACGCCTGCGTCAGGAGCTGGAACTTGACTGGCCGGGAATTGCCGTTGCGCTGACATTGCTGGAAGAGAACGCTCAACTGCGGCAGGAAAATCGCCTGCTGCGCCAGCGATTGTCTCGCTTTATCAGCCATCCTTAGTGTGTCAAGGCCAGCATGGTGCTGGCCCTTTTATTATCCGCAACCCGCTCTTAATGACATTGCGCAGCAGATGGCATACAGTCAGCGATAAGAATTATCTCAAACAATAAGACGTTGAACCATGCAGCTTAAGCCCCTCACAAAAGGTCGTTTTCACAATATCTGGCAGCAGGATGATGCCTTAATTGAGAAGATATTCCAGGAGTTGCTCTCTGAAACACAGATTATCCAGGAAGATGACTATCTTTACCGCCAGGGACAGGTAGTCGATCGACTAATCATGGTGCAGTCAGGGAGAATTTCTCTGCGTTATAGCGCGGAGAATGGTCGCCGTTTTCAACTGGGTGCAATGGAATGTGATGAGCAACTGTTTGGCGAAATGGAGTTTTTTACCGGGTATCGTTGCCAGCTTGATATCGTAGCCGAAGAACCGCTGACCGTGGCGGTATGCAACTGTGACCGTCTGGAGGAAGCGCTGAACCGGCATCCCAGACTGGCGATATTTTTCGCCAGCGCAATGGCCGTTGATTATCAGGATATGCTGGAAATCTTCCTGCACCGGATGCTCTACCCTATCGTACATAACGTGGCGTATGACCTGTATCGCCAGCATCAGGACAAGCAGCCAATGGATGGTTTTCATAAAAAATACCAGGAAGCTGAGCGATTCGGCACCACCGACCGGGTCTATCGGCGGGCGGTGAAAGCGCTGACGGATGCCGGACTGGTAACGCGCACGAAGCAAGGACTGGAGATTAAGGATCTGGATGGGCTGCGTAAATTTCTCGGCAATGACATCATTGACTGACACACCAACCCTGGCAAACGGAGCATTGGTGTGTCATTTCAGCGCAATCAGAACTTATAGGTGAGGTTGAAATAGTGACCCAGTCCGGTGGTACGCCCTGCTCCACCGTGGTTTTCCATCAATGCCATGTTGCGGAAATATTTTAAGCCATAACCTACTGCATAATGCTCTGAATGCCAGTAGATGCCGTTATACCATTCAATCGCGTTATTGCTATATAACGGCTGGTTAGCAATCTTGTTCGCGGCGAACTGGTAGTCAAAGTAACCCTGATAGTTCAAATAACTGCCGTTGGCGAATGTATAGAACGGCGTCGACCAGTTGGTCGAGAACATGTAACCATCCCACTTGCCTTCGTTATCCGCACCGTAATTTTCACGTACATAGTGCGCATAAATGTTCATTCCCACCAGACCAAACCACGGCACTTTAACATCCGTGCCGAGACCAACGTAATGCTCGAATAATTCCCGGTCGCCAATGTTATTTACCGTTGCGATATAGAATTCGTTAAATGGCCCAACGGATAAATCTTTATTAAAAATGGCGTCGAGGGAAAAACGTGGAGATATCTTGGCAAAGAAGTTATCCCCCCCGTGACGATCGTCCTGCTCGCGATCCAAAATATCAAAGAAATCCACATAACCATACAGATCGATAATCCCGGATCGTGCGCCAAACTCCAGCTCAAGATAGGTGTCATTACGAATACCATAAGGCACTTTCGCATCCACACTTTGCATTAAGTTCATCTGCATCCAGTTAAAATCATTTTTGCGGATGTTGCCATTGGCATAATCAGCCGCAAGCGCTTGCGTACAGCACATCGCAATTACCGCACCCAGAACTGTTTTTTTCATCATTGATTTATTTTTCTTCAGCATTTTCAATTCCTTTGAGCAAAGTTGAGTGTCGCCCCACCAGTTAAATGGCGTGACGGCGGGCTATCTAATTAAAGAGGTAAGCGTTATTACTGTGTTTAATTACGTTTGAGTTTTAATGTACCCATCAACATAATAAAGATAATTAAATACAACACCGGTATTGCATACATAATTTTCTGCAATCCCATAGTTTTTTCCATTAACGCACTGATCGCCGGACTGAACATGGCGCCAGCACTACCGCTAATTAAAATATAAGAAACGGTCTGGCTACTCGCGCGCTTCACGAAAGAAACCCCGTAGGCAATAAAGGAGTTATACAGTGCTGCGCAGACAAACCCGTAACTATAGGCCAGATAATCAAGCCCGGAGATATTTTCCTTCGTGACAATGATGGTGGTAATAACGCAAGCTAACAAAATAATGCTAAGCAAGAAATAATGTATCTTTACGCGGGAAACAATAACGGTTGAGACTAACGCGCCGACCAGCGCAGCACCCCAGTATTGCGTAATAATATTACCTGCTTCTTCGAAGGGAATACCAAATTTGTTCTTCACAAATAATGGTGCCCAGGTCAGGAAGGTATACAGCGCCAACATACCTAAGAACAGGCCAATGCCTCCGCTGATAATCCCTGGATTCCACTCGGATTTCACCGGGTCTGCGCTATCCGCTGCAGGAGCCGTTTCACAGGCGGTAAAGCGGGTGAGAGCCACAACGCCCAGCGTGAGTAAGGCCACTATGCCTACGCTCAGATAGCTGTAACTCCACGACATATTGTGCGTCAGGGCGAAGGTGGTAATCAGCGGGAAAACTACGCCCGCGACGTTAAAGGTGGCGTCCTGCACCACCAGCATCGTACTTTGAATGCGATCCTGCCAAACCGAAACCACGATCGTTCCCGCCACGCACAGACCAATCCCGCCGCAGAAACCCACCAGGGTCATGGCGACCATCACCGGCCATAAGCCAGGGCTTAAGTGCATTGCGAGAGCGCAGAGGAACACTATCGAATAGATAATGAGCGTCATACGCTTAACGCCGATTTTCTCAATCAGGAAAAAGGCGGCGATGGTCCCGGCTAAAGCCCCACCGTTAAGCAACGAAAATATCGAGGCGACGGTATTCACATCGGCACTGTAGCGTACTGCAATCGGTTCAATCAGCATACCAAACTGACTGGCAAATCCTGCCATAATAAAATTTGCCAGAAAACTAATCAGCGTAAGTGCTATTTTATTCTTCATATAATGCCATCTCTGATTGGTTCATTTAAATTTTGATGCTAAGCCGTAACAGCTGTATTTAGCGCCAGCTCTATCATATTTTTAAAGGTTAACTGCCGTTCTTCCGCCGTTGTTTCTTCTCCTGTCAGGCAATGATCGGATACGGTTAATATAGCCAACGCTTCAATATTAAACTGATGCGCTAAAGCGTATAACCCTGCCACTTCCATATCCACACCCAGCACACCAAACTTTTCCAGTGCAGGTATTAAATTTTCGTCAGGATCGTAATAAAGATCGCCACTGAAGACATTGCCGACTTTAACGTCAATACCGGCCTTCTGCGCCAATGCCCACGCCTGCTGCAATAATGGGAAATGGGCAGATGTCGCCATCGTGTAGCCCGCGCTACGTTTTAAATTTGTGACGGAATCCGTTCCGGCGGCGATGGCAAGAATAATATCTCGCATTTTGACATGATGTTGTGTTGCCCCCAGACTGCCGACACGAATAATTCGCTGTACACCGAAGTCATGTACCAGTTCATGAGCATAAAGCGTCATTGACGGAATACCCATGCCATGTCCCATCACCGAAACAGGTTGCCCAAAATAAAGACCGGTATAGCCTAGCATATTGCGTACATTGGTGACTTCGCGGTAATCCATTAGATAATTTTCGGCAATAAACTTAGCGCGAAGCGGATCGCCCGGCATAATAACGGTTGGCGCAAAATCACCCGCTTTGGCATTAATATGTGCAGTCATAACAATTCCTGAATTATGGGTATTGAAGATATGCAGGGATTGTAACCAGAGGTTTGCAGAGGATTGAGGACAAAAGTCCTGCTCAGAGGATCGGCCTCTCATTTCTGAGAGTTAGTGTTGCGGGCAGATGGAAAAGCAGAAAACGGCGTCCCCGCCGCGCAGGCAGGGAAAACGCGCAGGACTATCAGGATTTATCGTTCTGTCTGAACAATAGAGCGGTGTAACGAGTATTCAGTTTCCCGCTACGCTTACCATCTGGCCCGAAATAGCGATCGTTTCTACACAGACGCTCGGTGCCAGTCTGGTTAGTCCGGTCGTTGCTGCGTATGCTGACAATGGCAAAACGCTCATCGCTAGCAAGATGCTAACTTTTGTCATCGTGTTGTCCTTATCTCATTTTGCTTTCGCCGGATAACAGTCCCAACAATGACATATTAAACTAAAGAGTTGTAAATATTTCGGTAAGATTAAATTTTTTATATGCTTTTTCTTTTATAGTGCCATTCGATATCAACGTGCTCATTTCAGTGACAAAATTTATAATATCATCACACTTGCTGTTATCAGGTAAATCGGTGTAATTATAGTTCCACCATTTTATTTTTAACAACTGTTCAATAATATCTGACTCAAATCTGTATTTGATAATTTTCGCAGGAACCCCTGCGACAATAGCATATGGAGGCACATCTTTAGTAACAACGGAATTTGCTGCAACAACAGCACCATCACCAATTGAAATACCACCTTTTAAAACGACATCATTGCCAATCCAGACATCATTGCCAATCGTTGTATTTTTAGGCTTTGTAATAAATGGTTTCAATACCCAGTTTTGTCCGAACTCGTTGGCAGCATATTTATCAAACTCGCCATTATAAGTAAGCATATGAGTTGTAAAACGATTCATAGGATGGTTTCCTCCCATGATTTTTACGTTTGATGCAATACTACAAAATCTTCCGATATTTACATTACCCGGAAAATAACAGGTTGGAAATGAAAACACACCAACGCTAGAAAAACTTTTTACTGGCATTGTGGAATATTGTTCAGCAATAACATCAGCTTCAATTCTAATTTTGTCACCTTTCGAGAACAGTAACAAATTTCTTTCTTTATAAACTTTCTTACCTCTATGATTCAAAAAGATATCGTTATCCATGCAAAATTCATAGTGCTTCCGAGTCCATCTAAAAACAAAAATTTCATTTGTGTCTTCTGAAAAATTATAGAGTCTGGTTTTCATACTGTTATTGTCTGCTTTTATTTGAAAATCTACGATTAGATTAAAGATACTCTAAACCCTAACCTTAATCAACTATTACAGTATGAAATAATACATATTGTAAATCACCTTGTTGTGACATTTACTCTTACCACTCATAATTTAGTTTCTATAATATTCTGCTTAGAGAATGAATACAGATATGTTTTGAGACGTCGTTTTCAAAAACAAAATGTCAGATGCTTTTCTATTAGGGCAATCCAGGTAATGAAGAAAAAAATGCAGCCCCAGTTGCAAATGCCTGGCAGCCCAATAGGATGCAATTCTTTTTTCTGTCCCAAGAAGACGCTGAAAACCTTAGTTCTCGCGACAGCCTGACCTTCTGCGCGAAGAATTTTGTTAAGTGTTTCTGCCTGATTGCACTCTGTGGTGGCCGCCCAAACACCCATTTATAACCCGTAATGAGAATAGCTCCGTATGCAATTGCGAGTCTGTCTCCTACTGCTCAATATTGTTTTTAAAGTGGTCTTATTGTTATTATCATTTTCCGTTCTAAATTTGAGTTATGCTGCCATGATCCCATTTAGGTTTAGTGAGATGACTCCCGCCGATATTCCTGCTGTTCAGTCGTTTCTTGTTGAGCATCTTAATTTATTCTTCAATGCCGGTAGAGCCATGCCTTCTGCCGAAGAGGATCTCTTTGATCTCGCACAACAGTATATCTTGCAGGAAAGGAATTTATTACTTTGCGCGTGGAGTGAAAACCAAGAATTAATCGCTACACTGGCGGTATGTCAATATGATGATCGTATTACTGAACTACGTGGTCGCTATAACTTGTCTGAAACGGCGGAAATTTGTCGTTGTTACGTGGATGAGCGCTACCGCAGACAGGGGATCGGAAGTCAGTTGTTTGCTTTAGCTGAGGTATTCTGTCAGCAACATCAATATAAGACTTTGTATCTCCATACACATCATTTTTTACCCGGAGGGTATTATTTCTGGTTGCATAACAATTTTAACGTGATTATGGATATGCAGGATGAATGGCAATTGGTACATATGGAGAGTACACAAAAAAAAGAGTCAAGCGCTGATATGCGGAACTTTTGATGGTGATCAATATGTTTCATACACAGAAGTTTCAGCATGCGTGTAATTTGATCAATATCAACCAATTCTCATTTAGCTTCCTGTTGCTATTTTCATTTACAACATCGCAGTAACCAACAAAATCATAACTCACTGTATTAAATGGGTATTTTTTTCTACACCACTACCTTTTATCTCTTACCCTCTATGGTTGACCTTGTTAACAATTGCCGCTAGAGTCGCTTTCGACAGCATTTCATTACATTTTTGTATATGAATAGGAATATGGTGAGAATTATTCAATTCAATTCCATAACTGCCCCCGCAACTGTAGGCGGATGCAGAATATCCCTGTGTGGCTCATAAACCACAGGTCACTGTAAAGTTCATCTTTATGGGAAGGCCGATATTCTGATTACCGTGAGTCAGGAGACCTGCTGTCAAAGGTATATGCCATTGAGTGGACGGGATGGTCCATGGGATGAATTATTTGACGCAAGCGGTAGTGTATTTATGAATAAGATTTTGGCTGAGTAAAGCTTATTTGCATTTTTTGCATATCTTCATTCTTAAATTTCACGATTCAATGTCATCTATCTTCATGTCTCCTCCCGATATATGGAATGAAATAAGCCATGACCAGACCTTAAGATTCTGGCATCAACGGGACGATGATAATGCACGCTAATTCTACCTTTTACTTCTCTAAAAAAACGCTTCTGGCTATTTTTGGCACGACTGCTCTCCTGCTTACTTCCGGTTTTTCCGAGGCAGCAAAAACCGAATATCCTCTGACGATTAAAAACTGTGGCCACGATATTACCTTCAATCAGGCACCAACGCGCGTGGCGACGGTGGGTCAGAACAGTACCGAGATTCTCTATTCACTGGGGCTGGCCGATCGCGTCGTGGGTACTTCGCTGTGGTTTGGCCCGGTACTGGAGGCTTATAAAACAGCAAACGAAAAAGTCGCCGTTATCGCGCAAAATATTCCAAGCTTTGAAGGGATCGTGGCGAAAAAACCGGATCTGATCGCCAGTCAGTTTGAGTGGCAAATCGGCCCTGCTGGCACGGTTGCCTCTTACGAACAGTTTAGTGAACTTAAAATTCCCGTTTACACCGCGCCAGCTGACTGTGCGAAAGATAACGAAGATGGTGGTGATGGTGTCCGTAAGGGCATGTTTGATATTGCCATGGTGTATCAGGAAGTCGCCGATCTGGCGAAAATCTTCGATGTTCAGGATAAAGGCGAGGCGCTGATTGCCAGCCTTAAAGCACGTGAAGCCGCAGCGAAAAACAAAATTACCGGAATGGATGAGAATGTTTCCGCCGTGTTCTGGTTCTCAAGCGCCGACCTCCAGCTTGACCCTTACGTTGCCGGGAAGTTTGGTCCGGCGGCATGGATCGCCCAAACACTGGGAGTGAAGAATGTGATTGATTCTGCTGAAGAGTGGCCAACGGTGGGTTGGGAAACCATCGCAAAAGCGAATCCTTCACTCATTGTGCTCGGTGAGATGAGCCGTCGCCGCTTCCCGGCGGATGACTGGAAGGTCAAGATGGAATTCCTCAAGTCCGATCCTGTCGCCAAACTGGTTCCTGCCGTCAAGGAAAACCATCTACCGGTCATTGACGTACAGACCATGAATGCCGGGATCAGAACTATTGATGGTGTGGAAAAACTGGCTGATGCCCTTGTTGAATATGGCTTAGCACATCCGCAGGCTGCTCATTAATCTACGTTTTGCGCTATATCCTCGCACGGTGTAGCGCATCTCCGTTACTCAGGAACGCAGATAATCATGAGTGATTCACGCAGGATGCGTCGCGCTGTTGGTCAGCTTGCGGTGAGAGTCAGTGGGCATGCCGTTTGGGTCAGTGCGCTAATGTGTGGCGTACTGCTGGCGGGGATTTCCATCGGCGAAACGCTTATCCCCTGGCAGCATGTTCTCAGCACGCTGGCAAATCATCTTTTTGATACACACTATCCTGTCGATGCGCTGGATGCAGGGATCGTCTGGAACTACCGCCTGACCCGAGCGCTGGTCTCGGCCAGTTGCGGCGCGTGCCTGGCTGTTTCCGGCGTAGTGTTACAGTCGCTGCTACGCAATGCGCTCGCCGAACCCTATCTACTGGGGATTTCTGCCGGAGCGTCCACCGGAGCGGTGCTGATTGCTCTCACTGGACTTGGGGCTGGCATCATCAGTATGTCATTGGGCGCTTTCATTGGTGCGCTGACGGCATTTCTGTTCGTTGCGCTATTGGCGATGGCCGCTGGCGGTAGACAAGGTGGGGGTGTGACAACCCAAATCATCCTTGCCGGGATCGCCAGCTCCCAGCTTTTCAATGCGATTACATCGCTTATCATCACCCGCTCAGCAAACGCCGAGCAAGCACGCGGTATTATGTTCTGGCTGTTGGGCAATTTGAGCGGTGTACGCTGGCCCGATGTAGTCTTAGCCATTCCTACCGCTCTGGTCGGTATCGCGCTGTGCTTCTGTTATGCCCGCCATCTTGATGCTTTCTCCTTTGGCGCGGAGTCTGCGGCATCGCTGGGCATTCCGGTAAAACGTACCCGTGCAGTGCTGATTGCCGCCGTCACCGGCATGACGGCGATTATGGTCTCCATTGTGGGTGCGATCGGCTTTGTCGGTCTGGTGATCCCTCATGCTGCTCGTCTGCTGGTCGGCAACCAGCATCATCGACTGCTGCCGGTTAGTGCGCTTACCGGAGCTATTTTCCTCATTATCGCTGATGTTATTTCCCGCACGTTACTACCCGGTCAGGTACTCCCAATAGGCGTGATCACGGCTCTGGTTGGCGCTCCTGCGTTTTCAATCATTCTGATTAGAGGAAACCAGAACAAATGACGGTGAATCTCGTACAGCCACTCGTTGCCTCTGCGCAAGTCGTTATTGAAGCCTGTAATTTGTACTGGAAGGTAAAAGGTAAGACGATTGTTGAAGATATTTCACTCAGCGTAACGCCCGGCGAGTTTGTCGGCATCATCGGTCCCAACGGCTCGGGCAAAACGTCACTGATTTCACTGCTGGCCGGTTTGCTGAAGCCAACTTCCGGGCGTATCACCCTGCAGCAAAAGGCGCTCCAGCATTATTCGCGGCGTCACCTTGCGCAGCGGGTGGCGTTGGTCGAACAACAGGCAGAAACCAGCGAGCGTCTTACCGCTTTACAAGCCGTTTCTCTGGGGCGCACGCCCTGGCTTAGCCTGCTCTCGCCCTGGTCCGCCAAAGATGACGATATCGTGCAAACTATGCTGGAGAAGGTCGATCTCCGTGAATTACAGCACCGATGCTGGCATACCTTTTCCGGGGGAGAAAAACAGCGCCTGCATATCGCCCGGGCGCTGGCGCAGCAGCCGCAGTTGTTACTGATGGATGAACCCACCAACCATCTCGACATTCAACATCAGATTGGCCTGCTTAGTCTGGTTAAACGTGAAAAGCTCACGGTCATTGCCGCTCTGCACGACCTCAATCATGCCGCGATGTTCTGCGATCGCATCATCGTCATGACATCCGGGCATATGGCGATGCAGGGGACTCCTTGCGCCGTGTTTACCCGTGAAAACCTCCATGCCTGGTTTGGTATCGACGCCATTGTTGAACATGAAACTGGCGCTGAAAACTGTTTTATCCGTTATCAAAGACCTGATGAATTTTAAGGAAGAATCGATGAAATATCTCAAACAGAGCCTGAAAGTTTTATGTTTACTCGCCCTCGCCTCTTCAACCTTCGCACAAACTCACGACGTTTTGATGAAAAATCGTGGGTCTGCGGGACCAATGGTCTATGAGCCGGATTATCTGGAGATCCAGCCCGGGGATACGGTGAAGTTTATCCGTAAACATAAGAGTCACAACGCGGCTTCAATCGCTGAATTGTCTCCGGCTAACTATCCCGGTTTTTTGGGAAAAATCGATGAAGAGATCGAAGTAACTTATGACAATGCCGGATTTTACGGAATCAAATGTACACCGCATTACGCTCAGGGCATGGTGATGCTGATAAAGGTTGGAGATGCCACGTTACCAGCAAGCTATCGGGCATTCAAAGCGCCGGGTATTGCTGATAAGCGCTTTCAGGAAATTTACGCGCGTATCGACAAACGTTAATCCGCGATGCTCAGGGAGAAATACGAGGTGACAGAGAATAAACTTGCAGATGGCGAAATCCAGGAACAGCGCCGGGAATGTCTGTGTAAACTGACAAAATTCGTCGGTGCGGCAGGCGTCGCTGCTGCCGTCTGGCCGCTGGTTTCGGCCCTGGGTCCGGATGAGAAGACTCTTGCGGAAAATGAACCGATTGATGTCTCTCTTGCGGGGGTTGCTGCTGGACAAACCGTCAGACGCGTATGGCAGGGAAAGCTGATTCTTATTCACCATCGCACCCAGGATGAGATTATTACTGCCAGAAGTGCCGACTGGCATACGCTTATCGACCCACAACCGGACAGCGAGAGGGTCTCTGCTACTCATCCTCAATGGCTGGTGGTTCAAGGGTATTGTCCACATGCCGGGTGCGTACCCAACGCCCGACCAGGAGGGGTGGGTTGGATCTGTCCGTGCCACGGCTCAGAGTTTGATACCTCCGGGCGCGTGACGCGCGGCCCCGCGACGACCAACCTGGCAATCCCGGACTACGTTATTCATTCGGATGGTCAGGCCGTGCGTATCGGCACGAAGGAAGCCTGAAATGAGGAGTGAGCGCGTCTATTCGCTTCGCTGGCGTATCCCGTTTCCTCGCTCGATTGCCGGACTCTGGGTATTCGCAATCGGCGCCATCCTGCTGGTTATACTCGGTGTGCAGATCCTTACGGGTATCGTGCTGGCAATGTTTTACGTGCCGACGGCCGAGCTGGCATTTGACTCCATTATTCATATTATGCGTGCGGTTCGCCATGGAGAACTGTTACGCAACATGCATGCTATTGGCGCGTCGCTCTTTTTCTTTGCCTGTTATCTGCATATTTTTCGTGGCATGTACTACAGCGTTTACCGCAAGCCCTGGACGACAATGTGGATGATTAGCGTGACGCTATATATCCTGCTGATGATGACCGCATTTCTTGGTTATAGCCTTATCTGGGGGCAAAAAAGCTACTGGGCGGCCACGGTAATTACCCGCTTTGCCCAGGCCATTCCGCTGGTGGGTGATACCCTTTACGCATATTTAGTCGGCAGCCATACTCCGGGAACGCCGATGCTTGGCCGCTTTTTTGTTCTCCACTTTATTCTTCCCTTTGTGATTGTTGGAGCAACGGTTTTTCATATTCGCACCGTACAGTCGGCGTTTGCGCAGGCGATGAAAAAGAGGTTTAGCGAGAAAGAGTCCAGGAGCCTGCTGTTCGATTACAAAATTACCGATCTTGATGCCATCAAAATCATCCTTTTTTTGATGATCTTCGCCTGGTTCTTATTCTTCGCGCCGCACTATCTGAGCAGCGCCGATAACTTTATTCCTGCGGATCCAACAGTTACACCCGCGATTGTTGCGCCGGAATGGTATTTTCTCCCCTTCTTCTCCATCTTGCGTTGCTTCCCAAATGAATTCGTTGGCTTAGCCGCAATGTGCAGCTCGGTACTGATTTTCTATTTCCTTCCCTGGCTTGATACTTCCCGGGCTCGTTTTCGCCATTACAGCAAACTGGTTAAATGCGGATTCTGGCTGTGGGTCATTAATGCCTGCTTTTTAGGCTGGTTAGGGTCGAAAGCGCTGGTTGGCCCCGATCTTATTGACGGTTTCCGTAACGAAGAGGGCTGGATCCGTGCCGCATCGCAGCTTTCGACTCTGATTTGGTTTGCCTGGTTTTTAATCGTATTACCTTGCCGTCGTTTTCTGGAAAAACAGGACTGATGATGAAACAACTATTGAAAATCAGCATTCTGTCCTTTTCTCTGTTGGGACTGGGTTCCTCCTATGCGCAGGAAGCCACGCCTGAACGGCAGGAATGGAGCTTCAGCGGCATCAATGGCCAGTATGATAAAGCGCAGCTTCGGCGTGGCCTGCAGGTTTATGAAGAGAAGTGTCGCGCTTGTCACGGCATAAAGCACCTTAGCTTTCGGTCGTTGACCAGGCCCGGCGGTCCGGAACTCACGGCTGAAGAAGCAAGAAGTATCGCCAGCGGCTATCAGTTTCCTGAGCTTCAGGATGACGGCCAGATTGGCGAGCGAGACGGGACGCTAAATGACAGCTTCATCTCGCCGTATCTAAACGAGCAGGAAGCACGATACCTTAACAATGGCGCTTCTCCCGTTGACCTGAGCTATATCGTGCGTGCCCGCTCATACGATCGCGGATTCCCGCAATTTCTGTTGGATGCTTTTCTGCCCTACACGGACCAGGGAGCAGATTACGTCTACGCACTGCTAACCGGTTATCAACCTGCCGATCCCGAACTGAAGGCTAATCGCTATTTTCCCGGTGGCGTGATTAACATGCCGAAACCGCTGACCAGCGGAGAGATTCAATGGCGCCCGGCGTCGCTACAAGCTGAAACGGAGGAGCAATATGCCAGGGATGTTACCGCCTTTCTGGCATGGGCGGCCGACCCAACGCTCGCAGAACGAAGACAGCAGGGATATTACGTTATGGGTTACCTGACCTTTATGCTGGGGCTGCTATGGATATTACGACGAATGAAAAGACGTTCGCTCATGTAGGCATTGCCAGATATGAAGATGATTCAGTTCGTCAGCTTTCCGCCGGGCAGCAGCGCTGAGTTGCCCTTGCGCGACTAAGGCTGGAGAAAGATGGCATGACATAAACTGCACAAAACGAAAAAACCCCGAGCTATTAAATAGCTCGGGGTTTATGTTTGGCGGAAGCGTAGAGATTCGAACTCTAGAACCCTTTCGGGTCGCCGGTTTTCAAGACCGATGACAATTTCAATAAAATCAACGACATGATATTTGTTCTTAGTAAATTGTACGAACTTTGCACCCAGAAAAAACAACATGTTAGGCACAACCTTGAAGATAGTATACCAACACTTTCAAAGAAATCTGCCTTCCATGGCTATCAATTCCGGTTCATCATAATCACCATCATCAGGTGGTGTTCCCGGCATTGGCGGCCGGGGATGTATTAGTGCCACTGCCCCCCCCCCTTTTTCTTAATCCCCTCACCAGCATTCCCAGTAAATCTTTTCCATCCTGACTGCGTAATAAATCCGGCTGCACAGTAATATTTTCAGCCACAAATTTTAAGTCATCGCCGGGCAGAGATTCTTCAAGAACGGCAATAATTGCCTGCATGGGTTGCGGCGCCTCTGGTTGACGCTCCTGAATGTACCTGTCGACTTCAGTTCGGATACTCTGCACAAAATGATCGTTTTTCTGAAACTGCATGGCTTTTCGCCCCATATCCTGTGAGACCTTAAACACACGGTTGGTTACATCAGCCAGCGTTTCATTCGCTTTGACGGCGTTAACCAGTTTGTTGCTTAATTCAGTCCATGCGTTTGCGTATTCAACAACAACGTTTGCTGATAATGCGGTCGCTACCGCTGATGCAACGGCGCTTAATTTGCCAAATGAGGCACTGACTTTTTTACGGAATTATCTGTTTTGCCAAAACCCGACTGCATTTTTTATTCGCAGTGTCGACCTCTTTTTGTGCGTTCAAAAGAGGGGCTGTCTGGGCATTTACTGTGTAATAAATCCCCCCTAAATCCTCTGATATATTTCCTCCGGGAAATAAATAACCCCGCCGGAGCGAGGTTTAAGTTATTTAGAATTATTATCTATTTAGCATTAAAACATCCTGGTAGCGTTTTATCCAACACTAGGTTACCTTCAACCGTAAACCCCTGAACACCAAATAAAAATGCGTATACATATTGTTCGACAACAACATTAGTCAACCCCACGGCACAGCGATTCTGCTCTATAGCCCTGTCCGCTGCTTCCTTAACATTTGGCATACCTAGTGGGAAAATAACTATCGCCGAACTATCCTCCCCGGTAACACGATTACCGGTGACAAATTGTCCTCCGTTCATATTGTAATTTTTAGTGCTTGCCACCGTCAGATCAGCAACGCGCTGACTGCACCCCGATAAAAATAACACTCCCAAAATACACATCGCCACTCGTTTCATTTTACAACTCCATGCCTGGAAAAATCGCACCGTATCACTACGCGCGAACAGTGCCAGAGCGAATCCGTGATTTTAACAACTTTAGGAATTTATAAAAATTAACTGAAATTATTCATTAGAAGTAAACATTCACTGCAATAGATGATCTTAATAACAGTGATTTTTATCACGATGAGTTATTTACGGATACTAATCTATTAGTCTCTTCGTTTAAAAGTGCTGTTGGCGCGGAATACATTCGGTACCGGCGGTGAGTTTGTTGTGACGACAAACAAAGGCAGTCGTGTGATCCCGAAAACGTTAAATAACTGTTGGACGATGCGAAACGAACTGCAGAGCAGAAAGCCAGCGTTCCGTTCGACCGCAATTTCCACGACATTAGAGCAAAGGAGATTTCGGATCTACGCAGGTTCCAGCCGGGACAAGCAACTATTTTCTGGTCATAAAACGGAAATCATGTGCTGGTTTACGACCGCAAAGTGAAGGTGATGCCGACGTTGGACGCTCCATTCATTGAAAAACAACACCGTTGCATTTAGATCAAATTTAGACTAAATTAAGACTCCCATAACTGATAAAGGAAAGTGCGATGCGAATTGAGACTATTAGCTTCGTTAAGAAAAACGCAGCTTCTCTCAATTTATCTGAGCCGATCCTAGTAACACAAAATGGCACCCCCGCGTACGTTATCGAGTCTTATGAACAAGTGCAGGAGCGGGAAAATGCTATTGCTCTTCTGAAGCTTCTCACACTGTCTGAGAAAGATAAATCTGACGGTAAGGTACTTTCGAAGGAGCAGTTACTGGATGGGCTTATATGAGAGAATACTGATATAAGGATCCTGTAATGGAAAGCGTCAAAATCGAATACACGCATACAGTCAAAACCTGCATTGATGACATTGCCAACTATCTGCATCACGTTGACGTGGAAGTGAAGCCCGTGATTACCGACATTCTTGAGCAGTTTGAGAAACAGGTCAGCCAGTTTCCCCTCGGTTGCCAAGTTTGCCCGGAGTTGATCAAGATTGGAGTTGCAAAGTATCGTGAGTGTAACACTGCAGGTGGTTATAGAGTTTTGTATTCGGTAGATGGTTCAACGATTACGGCACATGCAATTTTGTCACACCGCCAAGACGTCAAACAGTTGCTGTTTAAACGACTAATCCAAGCCTAAAAATCTCCCGCTTCGGCGGGATTTTTTTCGTCTAATGTTCTGACAGATGAGGAAAATATTCCAGTAGCCAAAACAACAAGGGGCTACCTTTCGGTAACCCCTTGTTTAATTTGGCGGAAGCGTAGAGATTCGAACTCTAGAACCCTTTCGGGTCGCCGGTTTTCAAGACCGGTGCCTTCAACCGCTCGGCCACGCTTCCAATGAGGCGCACTATAAACATCCCGAACGGACCTGTAAAGCATCAATGCGTTCGTTTGCCTGAAAAACAGCCAAAATATTGTTAATCGACTGAAATAACAACAGATTGACCGTTTATTCAGCACAAATACTGGCTACAGCGCTTAATGTTTTTTGATGAACATATCTTTGGTGTAGTAATTTCCCCGGTTATCTGGCGCAAATCCTCCCACCCACGGCTTCACAAGATGCGTGCGGACATAGTGGTAAACCGGAATCGCTGGTACATCCTCTCCTAAAAGGTCTTCAGCCTGCTGGTAGTATTTGCCTCGCTCCTCCAGCGAAGTTGCTTTCGCCGCCTTGCGCATCGCGTCATCAAAAGCGGGATTGCTGTACCTGGTGGTATTCTCGCTATCGCCGGTACGGAAAATATTGAGGAAACTTGAGGCATCATCATAATCGGCGATCCATGCGTAGCGCACGACGTCAAAATTACCGGTGTGCATGGTATCCAGCATGGTTTTCCATTCCTGATTTTGCAGCTTCGCCTCTACGCCGAGGTTTTTCTTCCACATTGACGATGCGGCAATGGCAATACGCTGGTGCGTTTCGAAGGTGTTATAGAGCAGATTTAGGCTAAGCGGATGCTCAGGGCCATAACCGGCTTCAGCCAGCAGTTTCTTAGCCTCGGTAATGCGTTTTTCGAGCGGCCACGCCGCATATTCCGGCGCATGCAGTTGCACTCCCCCTATTTCCGGCTGGCTGATAACCCACGCCGCGCGTTGTCCCTGCCCCATCACCTTTTGTGCGATGATGTCTTTATCTAACGCCATATTCAGCGCCCGGCGCACGCGCGGGTCATTAAACGGCGCTCGAGTCGTATTGAACTGATAGTAATAGGTTGAAAGCTGAGGTGAGACATGGAGTTCATCGCCCATCGTCTTTTTCAACTGCGCGAACTGATTGACCGGGACGCTATACACAATGTCGATTTCGCCGGCCTTATAGCGGTTAACGTCTGCGGACTCTGAACTGATGGGCAAATAAGTGACCTTATCAATGACGGTGTGCCGATCGTCCCAATAATGCGGGTTACGCACGGCAACGATGCGCTCATTGACTACCCACTGCGATAACTTGTACGCCCCGCTGCAGACAAAATGTTCTGGCCGGGTCCACTTATCACCAAAGCGGCCGATCAGCACTTTATCCAGCGGAACCAGTGACGGGTGCGCCAGCATCGCCAGAAACGCCGCCGTTGGTTGCGTCAGGGTAATTTCCAGCGTGCTATCATCCAGGGCTTTAACCCCGATAGAGGCGGGATCTTTTTTCCCTTGGGCAATATCGAGGGCGTTTGCTACGTGCATATTGCCCAGATACGAGGAATAAGGTGAAGCTGTTTGCGGTGAGACCAGACGCTGCCAGCTCCAGACGACATCCTGTGCGGTAATGGCAGACCCATCTGACCAGGTTATGCCCGGACGTAAATGAAAGGTCCAGACGGTGTTGTCTTTGTTCTCCCAGGACGCGGCCAGCCGGGGTTCGATAGACCCATCCGACTTAACCGCCACCAGTCCGTCGAACATATCGCTGATTAAATTAAATTCAACGTTGCTTTCGACTTTATGCGGATCCAGCGACGCTGGCTCACTGCCATTGTTTCTGACCAGTTCCTGTTTTTCTGCAAGAATTGTTCCTGCGGGAACATTTGCCGCCATCGCCGCGCCGTTGATAGACATCAAACAGACAGTCAACAGCGTAAACGTCAATATCTTCGATTTATGTTGAATCATTCCCTTTACCTTATTGCTCTGTTTTATGTAGACACCGCTGTCACTGTCAGAGAGAAACAGGAATAACGCAATATTTTTCAGTTACCTGGCAGATATCTAACAGGCATTTTTACACATATAGTGCTAACATCTGATTCGGGAGCTTTTGTTGAAATAATATGCTTAAGCCTGGCGGGTTAAAATGCGTAAAGATGGGTAAAACCGCTGTGTCATTCCCCTTGATTTCATTATCCTCCATCATTAATTACATCTGTCATAAGAGAGTGACTCATGGATCGTATTATTAGTTCTTCACGCGATCGTACATCGCTACTCAGCACGCATAAGGTGCTGCGCAATACCTATTTCCTGCTCAGCCTGACGCTGGCGTTTTCGGCGCTCACTGCGACTGCCAGTACCGTACTGATGCTGCCTTCTCCGGGGCTTATCCTGACGCTCGTGGGTATGTATGGTCTGATGTTCTTGACCTATAAAACGGCGGATAAACCGGTTGGTATTCTGTCAGCTTTCGCTTTTACCGGCTTCCTGGGCTACATTCTGGGACCGATCCTGAACACATACCTGTCTGCGGGCATGGGTGATGTTATCGCCATGGCTTTGGGCGGTACGGCGCTGGTCTTCTTCAGCTGCTCAGCCTACGTGCTGACCACGCGGAAAGACATGTCCTTCCTCGGCGGTATGCTGATGGCAGGGATCGTGGTGGTGCTGATTGGTATGGTTGCGAATATCTTCCTGCAGTTGCCGGCTTTACATCTGGCGATCAGCGCGGTGTTTATTCTGATTTCTTCAGGCGCAATCCTGTTTGAAACCAGTAATATCATCCGTGGCGGTGAAACCAACTACATCCGTGCCACCGTCAGCCTGTACGTTTCGCTGTACAACATCTTCGTCAGCCTGCTGAGCATTCTGGGCTTCGCCAGCCGCGATTAATCAGCATCACTGATACGAAAAAAGAGAATGCCATTGGCATTCTCTTTTTTTATACCTTATTGACCCCGGCAGATATAGGTAGGATAGCGCCGGTCCTGAATAAGCCACACAGCAGGTGAAAGTTCAGAGATCGTCAGGTAGTAGCGTGAGGTCGGATAGGCGAAACTCCCCCATTGGGCATTCGGCGTATTGTCATTGTGGCGAAGCCAGGTTTTGGTGTAGGTCAATACAATGACGTTGTCATCGTCCCGCTGCTCCCACGTAAAGTCTACATCCCTGTCAACGATAAAATTTTGCCCGCCAGCTCTTGCCGCACCTTTATAGGTGGTCAACCCTGTACCGTCCCGATGAAAATAGAACTGAGCAAGGGCATTTACCTTCACCTCACTTGCTTTCCCTTCATTGCGCGTAAAGTTAAATTCAGTGCTGCAGGCCAGCACATCGCTTTTTCCCGTCGCGCCGCAATAGTAAAATAGCGCCAGCGCGCCGCCGACCAGGGCTCCGCCCAGTCCAAAAAGAAGCCTTATTTTCATTTTCCAGCCCCGTTTTTATAGCGAATGGTCTTGCACAGACGTGTTTTATTGACCGGGCAGGCCCCGATAAACAGTTCATCAGCAGTTGCAAGCGAAAAACGGGCGCTGAAAAAATAAATAGCATACTCCTCGCGCTCGCAAGCCACGTCATTGGCCTCCAGTCGCTCTGCTAATTTTGATAGCACTAACGGCCGTCCATGATCTTCGATAACCCAGATACTACAACGCGCGATTTTTTCCTGGACCGGCTTTAATTTCGCCGGAACAGTTATCTCCTGCGGGCGGCTAACGTAAAAGATCGCTCCCAACGGCACGGCAATCAATGCCCCTATTCTGAACCACTTTTTCAGGGATACTCGCCGGGGCAGAACGTCTTGTTGCGCTGAGGGGGGGTGCGGATCAACGGCTTGAATTTTCTCTCCAGGCTGAAAAATCACATCAGCATCAAAACGGAAACCATAGCGCGGGACAGTGACGATCAATTCGTGCCCCTCTCCCAGAGACTGGAAGCTTTTACGCAGTTCGCTTACCGCTTTATTGAGATTATTTCCTGATGGCGTAAAGCCAAATTCTTCCCACACGCGAGCGATCAATTCCTCCCGGCTTAAGTCGCGTCCTCGGTGTTTAATGAATTCCTGTAAAAGACGAACGGCTGGCGCCGAAAGTGTTAATACAGACTCGGGTTGTCCAACAAGACTTATTGCATGTGCTTCAGGATCAAATAACAACGAATTATTGCATATAAAAAACATCTTTTATTCTCGGCTGTTACCGCATGCTTTTTATTCCCTGGTACGTCGATATGAAAACCGCCCCCTGACCTGCTTATTTTTTCATCAGAAGGAATTTTCCTCCCATCCTTGGCCGCGGTATTTTCGCTTAACTATACAACCTTAAAGCCAGAAAAGCAGGATAAAAAACTGTATATAACGAGTTAACTAATACAAATTTTCACAAATCGCTGTTCTGGTTAAAGTTTCCCTGCCCTGAAGCGATACGAAAGCAGACGGTGTCCTGGTGTTAACGCGCCGCCTTTAAACTCAGAGCAGGCAGACTGATTGTGAAACAGAAAAAAAGAGTGAGCATGACAACCGCCTTTTATGTCGCCGCGCTGTCATTGCCATTTTTCTCAGAAATAACAATGGCCAATATGAGCGTGTATCCCATGGAGCTGAATGTAGACAGATCCGGTGCGGCGCAAATTAAGGTGGCTTCAAAAACGGATGATATTCAGTTCATTCGGGTGAGGCAAAAGAAAATTCTTAATCCCGGAACAGCCCAGGAAAAAGAAATTGACGTCGCTTCGTGGAAAGAAGGTGGCGTGGTGGTTACGCCCGAGAAATTTGCTCTGGCTGCAGGAGCGATGCGCGTTGTTCGTCTGGTATCGCTTATACCTCCGAAAAAAGAGACCACCTGGCGTGTCTATTTTGAAGGGGTAAAACAACCTGACAGCATTATTCCAGGCAAGGCAGAAACCCCTGCAGCAATGGCGACATTAGGTGTCAATGTGATCTGGGGCGCACTGGTCCACATTGCTCCAGAAGAAAACGTAATTTCACTGTCGATTGACCCTCGCCGGGGAACGTTAAAAAACAACGGCACATTGCGTGTGCCGCTCAGAGAGATTGGTGTTTGTGATGCTGTTTCATCGTGTAAATGGATAAAAGAAGACGCGACGATTTATCCGGACACTGAACGGAAATTAAAAACGCTCACTATGAAACAGGGTCAGAAATATAAGTTCCGCTACTTCAACTGGGTGAATAAAACCGCTGAAGAAGCTGATTTACCCGTCGTGCAATAACACGACGGCACAGTAAAAACCCACGTAGTTTGTTTAAAGAGCCAAGGTGCTCATTTGTAAATATGGAGATATCAATGCGTAACTATATTAAACCTCTGATGATTGTTGCCGCGATGGCCTCGTCCTTTAGCGCGCTGGCGATTCAAAAAGATATTACCGTCAACGCCAGCGTTGACTCACAGTTGGATATGACTCAGGCCGATAACACGCCACTGCCGGCCAGCATCGACATGCAATACCTGCCAGGTCGTGGGCTGGAAAGCTACCGCCTGAACACCAAGGTGTGGTCTAACTCCGCCACCAGCAATGTCAAAGTGCGCCTCGTTAGCGCAGCTAAGCTCACCAATATGGATGGCGACGAGACTGTACCGATGACGGTGATTCTGGGTGATAAAACACTGTCTACCACCGATGCCGAATTTACCGGAACTGAACTGTTCCCAGGCAGCATTGAAAACGGTTCAGCGGTACTGCCACTGACCATTTCTCAGACCACCAAAGGCATTCTGAAAACCGGTCAGTACAGCGGCGTTGTCAGCCTGATGCTGACGCAGGCGACGACCACGGAAGGCGGTGCGTAACACCACAGTACATAAGGGATAACGTCAGAGGGTGCCCGCCCTCTGACGTCAGGATGATGTCGAGGCTTGGTCATGGCGTTTCACAGAAATACTCTCCTCTTAGTTGCTTTATTACCCGCATCCATCCAACTCGCCTGCGCCGAGATGGCCGTCCCGGCAGGTTTCGAAGATCTGGCGAAAACGCAGCGTCTGTGGATAGAGGTTAACCTCTATGGCGGATCGCTTGGCCTTTTTGAAACGGATATCACACTTGAATCGGTAAGTTTTGTCGCACCCGAAACCGTGGTCGCGGCTATCAAACGTCAGTTTAATGACGCTCCTGCCCTCGTTGCCACCGTGTCCGCAGCTCTCGCCGTTCCACTTGCCCGTAACGGCAACCTGGCGTGCAGCAGCAATGGCTCCGCAACGGGATGTGATTACATTGATACCCATCGTGCGGCCATTATCTATGATGAGAATAACGCGCGCGATAGCCTGTTTTTGGACAAGAAATTTCTGCCTAAACAGACCACAGAAAACCAGTGGTATCAGCCTACGCAGGGCACTGAGAATGCGTTGATCCATCAACAAAATATCAATTTTGTTGCCGACAGGGATTACCAGTCAGCCACCGTTCAGGGCAATGGCGCGTTGGCCATGACGCAGGACGGCTACTTTAATCTCGACTGGACCTGGCTGGGGCAGCGTTCAAGGCACCAGCAGCAACAAGAAATAACCGTCAACAATGCCTGGTTTCGCCAGGATATCTGGCGTCAGTACTATATTCAGTTAGGCGAGATGGATACCCGCGATCTGTTCAGTAATGCTGGTGGGAATATCAACCTCAGCCAACTGCCGCTGGGCAAAATTCGCGGCCTGCGCACAGGCTCGACAAGGGCATGGATCAATCCGGTTCAGCAGTCAAAGGGTACCCCTATCACCGTGCTGCTTTCCCATGATGCGCGTATTGACGCCCGCCGGGGCAATCAGCTGCTGGCCAGTTTTTATCTCAATGCCGGAGCTCAAACCCTGGACACGCGATCGTTCCCAGACGGGAGCTATACCGTGACGCTGTCCGTCTATGAAAATAACCGGCTGACACGTACCGAGCAGATACCGTTTACCCGCACCGGTATTACGCCGTTTGACCGCGTCGAGTGGTTCCTGCAGGCGGGCGAAACCGACAATAACAATCAAAACGATGAACGTAGCGCGGTCGCGCAAGCGGGTGTCCGCCTGCCTATCACTCCAACGCTGGCACTCACCAGTGGCGCAGCGATAAAGAAAAACCAACGTTTTCTGGAAAATGCGCTCGACTGGAGTCGTGGTTTCAATGCGGGTCCGATCGATGGCGTACTCTCGACCCGGTTTAGCTACCTTTACGGCAGCGAAGGACAACGCGGCAATATTCAGCAAATCAGCTATAACGACGGCTTTTCACTGAGCTTCTATCGCAACGCGTTATCAGCGGAAAACTGCAATACCCGAAGCGCGGGATATGACGCCGTAAATGGCTGTTATCGAAGCCTGTCGGTGATGTTCTCCGTCCCTGTCGGCACCTGGTACGCCAGCCTGGGATATTCGGATAACCGCAACGAAGGACGGTACGTTTCTCGTCGGGAACTCCCGGACAGTGACGATCGCCACGATGCAGGCTTGCCCTGGGAGTCGGTTTATATGACCCGCTCACGCACGCGGGCCTGGCAGGGTGGCTTGAGTACGGCTTTCAGCACGCGCGGTCTGAACATCAACAGCAGTATTAACCTTTTCATGCGTAACGATGACTCGCGCGAAGGCAGGGATAAAGGCGGCTACCTGAGCGTGAGTCTGTCAATGGCGCATAACCGTCAGGGCAATGCGACAAGCTATACCTCTCTGGGAGCGACATGGCAGCACCAGCAGCATGATAAAAACCAGCTGAGCTATAACGTGGCGCACAACTGGTATGCCGACGCACGTGGTGAAAATGAGTATGGACTGAGCGCATCAGGTATTAACAGCGATTCACTCAATACCTCTGCCTACACGCGCCAGGGCGGACGATATGGCAACGGGAGCCTGACAGTCAGCGATGCCTGGGATCGTCAGGATCGGCGCCATACCCTGAGCAGCAGCGGCAATTACAACTCCACGCTTGCGCTGTCGCGCTCTGGTCTGTGGCTGGGCCGCTGGAGCGACGGACGTCCTGCTTCAGCCATCGCGGTTAACGTTGCCACACCGGAAGATTCCCAGGATCCGAGCATTGCCGTGTCGCTGGATAACGGCGGCAGTGCAGACATTCCAGGCAATAGCCGCGCCCTCTTCGCCGTGCCGGGCTATCAGCAGACTACGTTGACGATTAACGAATCGCTGGATGTCTCGCGGGGTGCCAGCAGTGAAATCACACAAGGTTCAGGCAGCAGAACGTTGTTTATGGTGCCTGGCAAACTGCTCCGCCGGGACGTGCAAACCACGGCAAGCTACACCTGGCTCGGCCAGTTAACTGACGAGCAACATTCGCCGTTTATCGGCGGCGTGCCACTGAACGTTAACGGCTGGAGCGACCTTGGCAACGGCGGGTTTAGCGCTCAAAGCGACGCTCTGCTGCATAACCTCTACCTGGTGCGTCAGCAGCAGTTTTATCAGTGCGAGCTGAACGTAAAGAGTATGCGCGACGTCGTGCGTTACGTCGGGTCGATCCCTTGCCGGGAATTAACCTTCTCTGCCCTGCCGGATACTGTCCAGCAACAGGCTCAGCTGATGCTCGCCGGACGATCGGTACCAACGGGTCCAACAGCCATGAATGCAAACAACGTCACAAAAGGGAAATGATGTGAACAAGCACTTAATTATTTTACTTTTTTTAAGTCTGTGGGCGGGCCAGACCCAGGCAGCGGCCCCTGCCGGAAGAAACACCAGCGTCGATATCAGCTTCGATCGCATGCCCCCCCCCCGCGCGCTTTGATATCTGGGTTCATGAACCGAGCGGCTATGATGTCGCCGATCCGCAAAAATGGGGACGTAATACCCTGACGTGTCTGTCCCGTACCGACTCCGCAGTGGGCGCCTGCATGACCGCCCCGGTCTGGTTCACGGCGAACCCAGGGACACCTTATGCCATCAATTTACGTTTTACGCATGCCCTTACCAGCAAAACGGTGGATCTTAAGATTTATGGCGACCACTACATGTTTATCAATAATAAAGTTTTTACCTATGCCAGTTTTGTCACGGGAGGGACAAATATTGTTGCAAACTGGAACAGAGAACCTTACTTCGATTTCTATATCGTGAAAAGCGAGCTGGAAAAGCTCGCTCTGCCGGGTATCTGGACCGCAACGCTGAAGCAGAACCTGCGTGAATGGGATACTGCCAACTGCGGCGGGAACTTCAACGACGTCAATACCGGATGTCCAGGCTATCGCGCCATTGCTAGCTGGCAGGCCACGATGCGCATTGAGGTTGTCGATCCGGGTAATCAGCAGATTTATCTGCCGGCATTTCCGCACTCAACGCCTATCGTTAACCTCAACCTGACCAACTTCCCGGGGCGGCCGGGTGGCAGTGAAATCCAGGGTGAAAACACGCTGGATATGTGCCTGTACGACGGCAAAAACAGTACCAGCACCCGCACTTATCTTCGGTTTGAGGACGACGGACTCCCCTCAATGGACCGTGCTGAAGAGGCATTTTCAATCCGGCGACGCGGCGGAAGTCAGACCGATGCGCGGGATCGTCTCGACTATCAGGTTTTCGTCACTAATCCCGTCACGGGCGCAACCGAAACCGTCGCCAACGGTAAAACCCTGGTCTGGCAAGGCACCAACGATCCGCAGCATCTGCGTCAGGTCGTCCTGCCCGGCGGACGTGAGAGCGTACTGTGCGTACCAGCCCCTATTGTTTTGAAAACCCCTGCGTTTGCAGCCAGCAGTAAAAACGCCGGGGATTACACCGGCACGCTACGCATCATCTACACACCCAGTACGTTATAAAGAGGCCGCCGTGAATTTCGTCATTCTTGATAATAATCGTTTTTATGCCGAAGGGTTGCGCTACGCCCTTCTGCGCCGTAACGCTCACACTCAAGTTGAGAGTGGCGCGTTACAGTGGCGCCGTTCGCTGTTGGCCTGCGACACCCTCGTTGTGCGTTGCCGCTTTTCCGTCGCGAGGACGCATCTGGCGCTGGTCGACATTCTGCTTCAACTGGAGGCCAGGCGCTGGGAGGGAACGGTTTATCTGGTGTGCAATGAAAAAGGCTGGGCACTGGCCACGCATTTACGAAAGCGTTTTGCCACGCTGACCTTACATATCATTGATGACAGAATTGCCGTCGTGGATGCGGCGTATCTGCTTGCTAAAGAGCCCCGTCGGGTACGCAGTCTGAATTGCTGCCTGACTGGCATGGAGTTCAATGTTCTCGACAGGCTGGTTAACGGTCAATCGGTAAAACATGTTGCGCATATGACGCAGATTAGCGAAAAACAGGTATCGACGTATAAATGCAACGCGCTGAAGAAGCTTAATGCCAACAATCTGCTACAGCTTCTTCTGTAGGTCGAGGTTTCTCACGCCGCCCCTTATTTGCTAAACTAAGGGCGGTTTTTACTTTATCGACAGAGCACTATGTTCATTTTTGCAGGCCATGAAATTGAGACCGATAGCGAAGGCTATCTGAAAGACACCACGCAATGGAGCGAGCCGCTGGCGGAGAAAATCGCCGAAAACGAAGGTATCGTTCTCTCCCCCGAACACTGGGAAGTGGTGCGTTTCGTTCGCGAGTTTTATCTGGAGTTTAATACCTCCCCCGCAATCCGCATGCTGGTAAAAGCGATGGCCAACAAGTTTGGCGAAGAAAAAGGCAACAGCCGTTATCTCTATCGCCTGTTTCCGAAAGGCCCAGCTAAGCAGGCAACTAAAATTGCCGGCCTGCCGAAACCGGTGAAATGTATTTAATAGCGGATACTAAATCCCTTTAGCTCGTCGCCAGGGCGGTGCGGTTCGCTGAGAACCCGATCAACCCTGGCGCTGCGCGGTCCCCCGGCTTTCAACCACTTCATCAGTTGTTCCACCCGCTCGCTTTCGCCACAGGCGACAACTTCTACGCTGCCGTCATCCATATTCTTCGCATAGCCGGTCAACCCCAGCCGTTGCGCTTCATGCTGGGTGGTGTAGCGAAATCCTACCCCCTGAACCCGGCCATAGACCCAGGCGATGATGCAGACTTTCGACATTGCGGTTCTCCTTATCAACATAAATGAAAGAACAGGTACCGATGGACAGATGACCGGCAATCTCCTGATCTGTCCATAGATTAGCAGGGGATAAAAGAATAAGTTGTCGCACCTGTTCAGTGAGATTAAACCGTCGCTCGATAAGCAGAAGCCCCGCCATACCATCATGCAGTAGCGCCAGACGCTGATGATTGACCTCATCATCTGTGCTACTCTACGCGCCATTTTATTTTAATGGTTTCAGGTTGGTACTTTCATCCAACCCGCGTCACTGTTTGTGAGAGGTTGCTCCGCATGACTGAATCTACAATTCCACATTATCCTCGTTTAGTGTTAGCCAAGGGGCGCGAAAAATCATTACTTCGCCGCCATCCATGGGTATTTTCCGGTGCTGTCGCACGTATGGAAGGTAAAGCCAACCTCGGTGAAACCGTTGATATTGTTGACCACCAGGGGAAATGGTTAGCGCGCGGTGCGTTTTCTCCGGCGTCGCAGATCCGTGCGCGCGTCTGGACCTTCGATAAGTCTGAATCCATCGACATTGATTTCTTTACCCGTCGTCTGCAGAAGGCGCTGACATGGCGTGACTGGCTGGCGAAAAAGGACGGTCTGGACAGCTACCGTCTGATCGCCGGAGAATCCGACGGCCTGCCGGGTGTCACTATTGACCGCTTCGGCAACTTCCTGGTATCGCAGTTGCTCAGCGCGGGGGCTGAATACCAACGCGCCGCGCTGATTAGTGCTCTGCAAATTGTTTTCCCGGACTGCGCTATTTATGACCGTAGCGATGTGGCCGTGCGTAAAAAAGAAGGTATGGCGCTGACCCAAGGACCCGTCACGGGCGAACTGCCGCCTGCTCTGCTGCCTATCGAAGAGCACGGGATGAAGCTGCTGGTTGATATTCAGCACGGTCACAAAACCGGCTATTACCTCGATCAACGCGATAGCCGCCTGGCGACGCGTCGTTATGTGGAAAACCAGCGTGTCCTGAACTGCTTCTCCTATACCGGCGGCTTTGCGGTCTCAGCATTAATGGGCGGATGCCGTCAGGTGGTCAGCGTCGACACCTCTCAGGAAGCACTCGATATTGCCCGCCAGAACGTGGAACTGAACAAGCTGGATCTGAGTAAAGCCGAGTTCGTGCGAGATGATGTGTTCAAACTGCTGCGCGCCTATCGCGATCGCGGTGAGAAATTTGATGTCATCGTGATGGATCCGCCGAAATTTGTCGAAAACAAAAGCCAGTTGATGGGCGCCTGCCGCGGTTATAAGGACATCAATATGCTGGCTATTCAGTTGCTGAACCCAGGCGGCGTACTGCTGACATTTTCCTGCTCCGGGCTGATGACGACCGATTTATTTCAGAAAATCATCGCTGATGCCGCAATAGATGCTGGTCGTGATGTACAATTTATAGAGCAGTTCCGTCAGGCCGCCGATCATCCGGTGATCGCTACCTACCCGGAAGGGCTGTATCTGAAAGGGTTTGCCTGTCGCATCATGTAACTTGAAAAGTGGAATATTACCCTTACATAGAGGGTATCTATTTCCCGGGAGGTGACTATGATTGCCAGCAAATTCGGTATCGGCCAGCAGGTCCGCCATTCCCTGTTAGGTTACCTCGGAGTGGTCGTGGATATCGACCCGGAATATTCGCTTGATGAGCCGTCAGCCGATGAGTTGGCGGTTAACAGCGAACTTCGCGCCGCTCCCTGGTATCACGTGGTGATGGAAGACGATAATGGTCTGCCAGTGCATACGTATCTGGCCGAAGCACAACTGAGTAGCGAGCTACAGGAAGAACATCCGGAGCAACCGTCAATGGATGAACTGGCGCGCACAATCCGTAAACAGCTTCAGGCTCCGCGCCTGCGTAATTGATACTAACACAGGCCCGATGGCGCTTCGCTTATCGGGCCTGTGCGTTTCATCCGGCGACAATCCAACTTTACTTCGCCAGTCCCAGTCGCGGGATCTCAATCGCCGGGCAACGATCCATCACCACCGTCAGCCCCGCATCACGCGCCAGCACGGCCGCCTGCTCGTTAATTACGCCAAGCTGCATCCATAGCGTCTTCGCGCCAATGGCGATAGCCTCCTGAGCGACGCCCCACGCCGCTTCAGAATTACGGAAGACATCGACCATATCCACTTTCTCTGGCACATCCGCCAGCGTTGCATAGCCCTGCTGCCCCAGCAGCATTTTCCCGGCAACCTTCGGTGAAACGGGAATAACGTGATAGCCCTGATCGAGTAAATACTTCATCACGCGATAGCTTGGGCGATCGGGTTTATCGCTCGCGCCAACCAGTGCAATCGTACGGGTAGATGTCAAAATGCCAGCAATATCGGTCTCTTTCATCGTTTTCCTCCAGGCTGTTTAACAAAGTGTACGACAAACCTGCCCCCGCAACCATTCATCCCATACTGGCGTATGAGAGCTAAACTCAAAAATATGTCTATATGTTAGTAAACGTGATTATCGAAAAATTTAGATACATGTTTGCAGCTATTTTCTGGACAGGAGAAACCTATGAAAGCCGGCATTGTGACAGCCTTAATTGCCCTGTGTTTGCCGGTAACCGTTTTTGCTACCTCATTACGCCTGTCTAATGATATTGACCTTTTGGTGCTGGACGGAAAAAAAGTCTCCAGCTCATTACTGCGTGGCGCCGACAGTATCGAGCTGGAAAATGGTCGCCACCAGCTCGTATTTCGCGTAGAAAAAACCATTCGCTTGTCCAGCCACGAAGAACGTCTGTATATTTCGGCTCCGCTGGTCATCAGCTTTGATACACAACTCGTCAGCCAGGTTAATTTTCACCTCCCGCGTCTGAACAATGAGCGGGATACAGCGCATTTTGATGACGCTCCACGCGTGGAATTGCTGGATGGGGACTCCATGCCTATCCCCGTCAAGCTGGATATTCTGTCAATCACATCCACAGCAAAAATCGTGAATTATGAAATGGAAACTGAACGCTATAACAAAGCGGCTAAACATGCGTCATTACCGCAGTTTGCTACGATGATGGCCGATGACAGCTCGCTGCTTTCCGGGGTATCTGAACTGGATCGCGTGCCGCCTCAGTCGCAAACGCTGACCGAACAGCGTTTAAAATATTGGTACCAGCAGGCCGACGCGCAAACGCGAAGTAACTTTTTGCAATGGGCTCAGAAACAGCCTCCTTCATGACATTTATGTTCGCATACGCATTTTTTTTGTCTTTCTCTTGCAGCATCAAGAGCTTCCAGTACTCTGTAACCAGGTTAACTTGGGAGCTGTACTATGGAATTAACAACTCGCACATTGCCAGCGCGTAAGCATATTGCGCTGGTTGCACACGATCACTGTAAAAAGATGTTGATGAGCTGGGTGGAACGCCACCAGCCGTTGCTGGAAAAGCACGTTCTGTACGCCACAGGAACGACGGGAAACTTAATCCAACGCGCAACGGGAATGGACGTCAACGCCATGCTGAGCGGTCCGATGGGGGGCGACCAGCAGGTGGGCGCGCTGATTTCAGAAGGGAAAATTGATGTGCTGATTTTCTTCTGGGACCCGCTGAACGCCGTACCTCACGATCCTGATGTCAAAGCGCTACTGCGTCTGGCGACGGTATGGAACATTCCGGTTGCCACCAACGTGTCGACCGCCGATTTTATTATCCAGTCGCCAAACTTCAACGATGCAACGGACATTTTGATCCCAGATTACGCCCGCTATCTGGCAGAGCGCCTCAAATAAACGCCGGGCAGGCGGCAATTGCCGCCTGCTATTCAGGGTTTTCTTGCTACCGGAACATCCAGTTGTTTAAGCTCATCAACAAAGCACGACGGTGTTTCTTTATTAAACAGCAGCCATACCCGATGCCGTGCCCGCGTTAGCGCCACATACAGCAAGCGTCTCTCTTCAGCATCCGGGAAATCCTCCACCGCCGGAAGCAACGCCTCTTCCATAATCGACTCGCGGGCCGGGGCGGGAAAACCGTCATTCCCATCATGAAGCCCCACAACAATAACGTAATCTGCCTGCTGTCCCTTACTGGCATGGATAGTCATGAAATCCAGCTGTAGCTTAGGCCAACGGGTGGCAGCTTTCTCCAGACTGGCAGGTTTCAGGTGATGGTATCGCGCCAGCACCAGAATTCTCTCTTCTGCCTTCACAAATCCCGACAGCTTATCCAGTAGCAGATCCAGCTGGCTTTCATCGAGCAACGTGACGGCTTTTTTATCGCCTGCCATCAAACTGTTGAGCGGTTTCGTAAGCTGATGAGGGTTTTGCTGGATAAACTGGTTTGCGACTTCACCAATGCGGCTATTAAAACGGTAAGTCGTATCCAGATTACAACGGTCGCCCTCGCCGAAGTTTTGCTGGAATGCGGTGGTCAACGAAAGCTGTGCTCCGCTGAACCGGTAAATTGCCTGCCAGTCATCCCCTACGGCGAACAGCGTAGTGTGTGAGTTTTGCTTGCGCAGTGCGGCTAACAGGGCGGCTCGCTGAGGAGAAATGTCCTGAAATTCGTCGACCAGAATGTGTTTCCACGGACTGATAAACCGGCCTTTTTCCAGAATGACAATGGCCTGATGAATCAGCCCGGAAAAATCGACGGCATTCTCATCCTTCAGGGCGCCCTTCCAGGCTTTGAGCAGGGGAGACATCAGCTTAATGCGTTTACTGAAAAGATCGCGAATCTCCTCCGGAGCATTGGCGATCATCTCAGCCTGCGCTCCGCCATGCATTCGCATCAGGCTAACCCAACGATCCAGCCGGGAAGCCAGCCGGCGCTGTAATTTTTCGTCATCCCAGAAGTTACCTTCGGGTACAGACCACTGCATCTCTTCTTCTAACCATTGCCGCCAGCCTTTGGCCTGTGCTTTTTTCTCACTGCACTGCTGACGCCAGGTCGTGATAAAAAGTTTGCTGCGCGCGGCAACATCATTTTCCAGCTTGCTAACCGTCGGGACTTTTTTGCTCCCCTGAGAAATAATGTGCAACGCCAGTGAATGAAACGTCCTCGCGGTGATCTCTTCCGTATGCAGACGTTCACGGATGCGATCGTCCATCTCCTGGGCCGCTTTGCGTCCAAACGCCAGCAGCAGGATTTGTTCGGCCGCCGCTTCCCCTCGCGCAAGTAGCCAGCCCGCACGGGCGACCAATACGGATGTTTTGCCGCTTCCGGCCCCCGCAAGAACCAGTAATGATTGTTCGCCGTTCACCACCGCCCGCGCCTGGGCCGGATTCAGCGGCGAGGACTCAATTTGCTGGAAAAAATCGGCATGTTCTTCCAGCATGGCATCGGTATACGCCTGGTTGTGCTGCAAGCGACAAGCTTCAATGTCCTTCAACCATGCCTGGCATTGACGTAACGCCTCACGGCAATTTTCAAATTCTTCCAGCCGGTTGATCGGGAGCGGCAATGCGGCAAAGGCGCGGCGGATCTGCTGCTGTAGCCCTGACGTCTGTTCGCGCGTCAGCCATTTATTCTCACTGGTGCGGGTGGCGATCGCCTCCAACTGCTGCTGTAAAACTCCCGCAGCGACGTCGCTCATTTCCTGACTCCACTGCTGCCAGAGCGAATTCAAATGGTGATGGAAGCGCTGGGTTTCAGCCCATTCAGTGCCGTGAAGACGAACCACCTTATCATCCGGGAGCACAAACTCCAGCTCACCCCATACCAGGCCGCGTTTACAATGAATAGCCAGTAACTGATTGAAGGGAATAAGATACTCGTGACGATCGCCGGAAACCTTAATCCCGGCATTGAGAATAACGGCCCGATCGTAAGGGTGTTGTGCCAGACGTTTTCCAAGAGAAGTTGCTTTCAGTTCCATAAGACTCAAGCGGATCCACACGAAGAGGTTTGCTTATCAGTGTAACCGCCAGAGAAAACGTGCTCCAGCCCAAAAAAACGTTACAATTGCCGAATTCACAGAAAACCAGAGTTAACCGAGGGTTTATGCGTACTGTTCTGAATATTTTAAATTTTGTGCTCGGGGGATTCGCCACCACCTTAGCCTGGTTACTGGCTACGCTGGTCAGTATTGTGCTGATTTTTACTCTCCCCCTGACCCGCTCATGCTGGGAAATTACCCGACTCTCGCTGTTTCCCTACGGTAACGAAGCGATTCATGTCGATGAGCTTAATCCAGCGGGCAAAAACGTCCTGTTGAATACCGGAGGCACCGTGCTCAATATTTTCTGGCTGATTTTCTTCGGCTGGTGGTTGTGCTTGATGCACATTGTCTCAGGTATTGCCCAGTGCATTACGATTATTGGTATCCCGGTTGGCATTGCGAATTTCAAAATCGCGGCGATTGCACTGTGGCCGGTGGGTCGCCGGGTAGTGTCAGTTGAAGTTGCTCGCGCAGCGCGTGAAGCCAACGCACGTCGTCGCTTCGAATAATCAGGACCGATGGCCTTTATGTTAAGTCCTCTGCTCAAACGCTATACCTGGAACAGCACCTGGCTGTACTACGTGCGGATTTTTATCGCGCTTTGCGGCACAACAGCGCTGCCCTGGTGGCTGGGTGACGTTAAGCTGACCATCCCGCTCACGCTGGGTATGGTCGCAGCCGCGCTTACTGACCTGGACGATCGTCTTGCAGGTCGCCTGCGCAATTTGATTATCACGCTGGTGTGCTTTTTCATTGCCTCGGCCTCGGTCGAACTGCTCTTCCCATGGCCATGGCTGTTTGCCCTTGGGTTAACGCTCTCCACCAGCGGCTTTATACTGCTGGGGGGATTAGGGCAGCGCTATGCAACCATCGCCTTTGGCGCGTTGCTGATCGCCATTTACACGATGCTCGGCACCTCGCTTTACGATCAGTGGTATCAGCAGCCAATCCTGCTGCTCGCGGGCGCCATTTGGTACAACCTGTTAACCCTGACCGGACATCTTCTGTTCCCTATTCGCCCGTTGCAGGACAATCTGGCGCGTAGCTATGAACAGTTAGCGCACTATCTGGAACTGAAATCGCGTCTTTTTGATCCCGACATAGAAGATGAAAGCCAGGCGCCGCTGTATGATTTGGCTCTTGCGAATGGGCAACTGATGGCGACCCTAAACCAGACAAAGGTGTCACTGCTGACCCGCCTGCGCGGCGACCGCGGACAGCGAGGAACACGTCGCACGCTACATTACTATTTTGTGGCGCAGGATATTCACGAACGCGCAAGCTCCTCGCATATTCAGTACCAAACGCTTCGCGACCATTTTCGCCACAGCGACGTGATGTTCCGCTTCCAGCGCCTGATGTCGATGCAGGGGCAAGCGTGTTCGCAACTGTCTCGCTGTATTTTATTACGCACGCCTTATCAGCACGATCCGCACTTTGAGCGCGTCTTCACCCATATTGATGCTGCACTTGAGCGCATGCGCGCGAGTGGTGAGCCTGCCGACCTGCTCAACACGTTGGGATTTTTGCTGTCAAACCTGCGGGCCATTGATGCCCAGTTGGCTACCATTGAGTCTGAACAGGCTCAGGTACTTTCGCGCAATGAGTCTGAAAATCAGCTTGCCGATGACAGCCCGCATGGGTTCAGTGATATCTGGTTGCGTCTGAGCCGTAATTTCACGCCTGAGTCCGCCCTGTTTCGTCATGCTGTTCGCATGTCGCTGGTGCTCTGCGTCGGCTATGCCATTATCCAGATAACCGGAATGAACCACGGGTACTGGATCCTGTTGACCAGTCTGTTTGTCTGCCAGCCAAACTACAACGCCACCCGACATCGTCTGGCACTAAGGATTATCGGCACATTAGTCGGTATCGCCATTGGGTTACCGATCCTGTGGTTTGTACCTTCTCTCGAAGGGCAATTGATCCTTCTGGTGATCACCGGCGTGTTGTTTTTTGCCTTTCGTAACGTCCAGTACGCGCATGCCACCATGTTTATCACGCTGCTGGTGCTGCTGTGCTTTAACCTGCTCGGTGAAGGTTTTGAAGTTGCACTTCCGCGCGTCATCGATACGTTGATCGGCTGTGCCATCGCCTGGGCTGCTGTCAGCTTTATCTGGCCAGACTGGCGTTTTCGGAATCTGCCGCGAGTGATTGAACGGGCCACTGACGCTAACTGTCGTTATCTTGATGCTATTCTCGAACAATATCATCAGGGGCGTGATAATCGTCTGGCATACCGTATCGCCCGCCGTGACGCGCACAATCGTGATGCGGAACTTGCTTCGGTGGTGTCGAACATGTCGAGTGAACCGGATGTCACGGCCCAAACACGCGAAACGGCGTTCCGCTTGCTGTGTCTTAACCATACGTTTACCAGCTATATTTCCGCCCTCGGCGCACATCGCGAGCAGTTAACCAATCCTGACGTCCTGGCATTGCTGGATGATGCCGTCTGCTATGTAGATGATGCGCTTCACCATCAACCTGCTGATGAGCAGCGCGTATACCAGGCACTGGAAGATCTGAAGCAGCGAATTCAGCATCTCGAGCCACGTCCGGACAGTAAAGAGCCGCTGGTCGTACAGCAAGTTGGGTTACTGATTGCCCTGCTCCCGGAGATTCGGCGATTACAGCAACAAATTGCTGTGCTGCCATCTAATACCCCGGTTCCGGCGTAAGAGAGCTCACCCACTCCACCAGCTCCTGGCGACGCGTCGCCGGGAGCGCGGCTTCATGCACCCCGTCAACCGCCCCTTCAAGGGCATAGAGTATTTTTACCGTTAAGGCAGGGTTATTTTGCCGAAGTTTCAACCAGCACATCTGAGCTCCCAGCGAGCGCAATGTCCCCTCATCCTTAATTCCTGCTTCATTTAGCAAGGTCTCCAGATGAAACGTCATATTCGGTAATTCCCGCAGGCGATGTTGTGCAAAGCGACTCTGTTTTTCCTTAACGGCTGCATCGAGTGAAAATTGTGATAGCGACACTAACTGCTGCTGGTTCTGCCACAGGGTATCGTTCACCTGGTAATAATTGAGTACAACCGGACGCCCGCGCTTGATAAATGTTAGCCAGACAGGAGAATTTTTTACACAGTACTGGGCGCTCTGCTCACAGGCGCGAAGATATAACTCACCGCTGGCAACCATGGCAAAGACCGTATCACCAACCGTCAGACTATAGCCGCCAAACAGTGAGCGGTAGTGAATTGTTCCCAGAGAAGCCAGATATTCTTGTGATTTATAGATTCTTGCATAAGACTTTTCTTTCATAAAAATCCTTTTAAATCATAATGTAAGCAAATAATTTGCAGTAGCAGATCCGTTAATGACGAAAATAGGCAACTTATGCGTATGGGGCAAGATGAATTTTATTTTTCCCGTGATGATGACTAAAAATTGCGAACCTGTTTCCGAAAATTAGGTTGATCTTTATTGATGGCGGGGTTACTGTATATCCATACAGTAACTCACAGGGCTGGATTGATTATGTACACTTCAGGTTATGCAAATCGTTCTTCGTCGTTCTCTTCCGCATCGAGCAGCATTGCGCGCGTTTCAGCAGAGAACGCTACCGCTGGGCTTATCAGTGAAGTGGTCTATCGCGAGGACCAGCCCATGATGACGCAGCTCCTGCTGCTTCCCCTGCTGCAACAGTTAGGGCAACAATCACGCTGGCAGCTGTGGCTGACGCCTCAGCAAAAATTAAGCCGTGAGTGGGTGCAGTCGGCCGGGCTTCCATTGACCAAAGTCATGCAAATCAGCCAGCTCTCCCCCTGCAATACGCTAGAATCGATGGTTCGTGCGCTGCGCACGGGTAACTACAGCGTCGTCATCGGCTGGTTGACAGAAGAATTAACCGAAGATGAACATGCCGAGCTGGTAAAAGCGGCAGATGAAGGTAATGCGATGGGATTTATCATGCGTCCTGTTCGCGCTCAGACACTTGCGGGGAGACAGCATTCCGGGCTAAAAATTCACTCGAATTTGTATCATTGAGTAAAATTAGGAATTATCCTGGAATTTTTTTTCATGTTTTAATTTGCCATTGAGCTGTAACGCGTTTTCCGGCTGAAGGCCTGTCTGAAGCGGTTTTCAGGAAATCCTCAGTACATTTATTCATCTATAAATGTTAAATAATGTGTACACAAGCCTTTTTTTTTCATATGCCTGACGGACTTCACACTTGTAAGTTTTCAACTACGTTGTAGACTTTACATCGCCAGGGGTGCTCGGCATAAGCCGTAGATATCGGTAGAGTAACTATTGAACTGGTCCCCGGGTGAAGGATTTAACCGTGTTATCTCTCTTCGGAGATATTCATGGCGAATTTTGGATGATAACGAGGCGCAAAAAATGAAAAAGACAGCTATCGCAATTGCAGTGGCACTGGCTGGTTTCGCTACCGTGGCGCAGGCCGCTCCGAAAGATAACACCTGGTACACTGGTGCTAAACTGGGCTGGTCTCAGTACCATGATATTGGCAACAACCAGATCAACAACTCCGGTCCTACCCACGAAAGCCAACTGGGTGCTGGTGCATTCGGTGGTTACCAGGTTAACCCGTACGTTGGTTTCGAAATGGGTTACGACTGGTTAGGTCGTATGCCGTACAAAGGCGCCACCGATGCTACCCACAATAATGGCGCTTTCAAAGCTCAGGGCGTTCAGCTGACCGCTAAACTGGGTTACCCAATCACTGACGATCTGGACGTTTATACCCGTCTGGGTGGTATGGTTTGGCGTGCAGACGCTAAAAACAACCAAGGCTTCAAAGACCACGACACTGGTGTTTCCCCAGTATTCGCAGGTGGCGTAGAGTATGCAATTACTCCTGAAATCGCTACCCGTCTGGAATACCAGTGGACCAACAACATAGGTGACGCGAACACCGTTGGCGGTCGTCCGGATAACGGTCTGTTGAGCGTTGGTGTTTCCTACCGTTTCGGTCAGCAGGAAGAAGCAGCTCCAGTAGTTGTTGCTCCGGCTCCGGCTCCAGAAGTACAGACCAAACACTTCACTCTGAAGTCTGACGTTCTGTTCAACTTCAACAAAGCAACTCTGAAACCAGAAGGCCAGCAGGCTCTGGATCAGATGTACAGCCAGCTGAGCAACCTGGATCCGAAAGACGGTTCCGTAGTGGTTCTGGGCTTCACTGACCGCATCGGTTCTGACGCTTACAACCAGGGTCTGTCCGAGAAACGTGCTCAGTCCGTTGTTGATTACCTGATCTCTAAAGGTATTCCTTCTGACAAAATCTCTGCACGTGGCATGGGCGAATCCAACCCGGTTACTGGCAACACCTGTGACAACGTGAAAGCTCGCGCTGCACTGATCGACTGCCTGGCTCCGGATCGTCGTGTTGAGATCGAAGTTAAAGGTATCAAAGACGTTGTAACTCAGCCTCAGGCTTAAGTTATCGTCTTATGAAAAAAACCCGCTTTGCGGGGTTTTTTTTTCACTTTTTATCAATCAAAGCACGCCTGTACACAACACATTTAGCCATTCTGTGGTTATTCTTTTCCCAGCAGCGCCTGTAAATCCTGCTTCAATGTCGACATTTTATTCGCGTACTTCTCTTTATGCTCTGCGTCTTCAATCAGTTGCACAATGGTTTCAGAAAGCGTTTTGCCGCGCCGCTGCGCAAGCCCCGCTAAGCGCTGCCAGACCATAAATTCCAGATCGATAGATTTCTTTCGCGTATGCTGATGCTCCGCGTTAAAGTGCCGCTTACGCCTCGCCCGTATGGTTTGTTTCATACGATTTAGCAGCGCAGAGTTCATGTGTTCTTCAATCCAGGTATTGACCCGAACCGGTTCATTTTCGAGGGTTAGCAACAAATCAACGGCTTCTTCGGCAGCGCTGGCCTCTACGTAACGGGTGATTAATTCCCCCTCACGATGCTTCTTCACCAGATACTTCCATTTCCAGCCGCTTTCAAGGTTTTCAAGTTGTTGATATTTCATTGCGATCTCAATGTTACCGTGTAACTCTTATCAGAATATCAGCTTTTTCGGCATCTGAAGAAAAGAATATCCAGCCTGTGAACTGTCGCGCGTCATCGCATTCGTTTCACAGCGCTTTCCACGTGTGCAGTGATGATGGTTACGGTATAATCTCGTTTTTTACAACAGACTAAAAAACATCAACTTTGACCATTACGAAACTTGCATGGCGTGATCTGGTTCCTGACACCGATAGTTATCAGGAAGTATTTGCACAGCCGCACGTCACTGACGACACCGATACCTTACTTAGTGATACTCAGCCACGTTTACAATTTGCGCTAGAGCAGCTTCTTCAGCACTGGACGACGTCTTCGTTCATGCTGGTAAAAGCGCCGGAAGAGCTTGAGTACATCAACCTTATTGCACAGGCCGCGCGGCCTCTGCACTCGGATGCCGGAAGTCTCACCGGAGGTCATTATGATATCTCCGGTCACACTATCCGCTATCGTACAGCTGAGAAAGCAGAAGACAATTTTGCGACATTAACCCAGGTAGTCTGCGCTGACTGGGTTGAAGCCGAACAACTGTTTGGCTGTCTGCGTCAGTTCAACGGCGAAATTACCCTACAGCCAGGCCTTGTGCATCAGGCCAACGGTGGTGTGCTGGTTATTTCGTTGCGCACGCTACTGGCCCAACCGCTGCTGTGGATGCGCCTGAAAGCCATTGTCAGCCACGAGCGTTTTGACTGGGTAGCTTTTGATGAGTCTCGCCCGCTGCCCGTCTCCGTTCCACCTATGCCGCTTAAACTCAAAGTGGTATTAGTCGGTGAACGTGAATCACTGGCAGACTTCCAGGACATGGAGCCGGAGCTGGCTGAGCAGGCTATTTATAGCGAGTTTGAAGATAATCTGCAGATAGTGGATGCCGAAACCATGACGCAGTGGTGTCAGTGGGTAACACATACCGCTACGCGCAACAATTTGCCCTACCCGGCCCCTGATGCATGGCAAGTGCTGATCCGTGAAGCCGTTCGTTATACCGGCGAACAGGATACATTGCCGCTTAACCCGCTGTGGATCACCCGTCAGTTCAAAGAAGTGGCCCCGTTATGCGAGGGCGAAACCTGCAACGCTGAGCAGTTCAGCCTGATGCTAACCCAGCGTGAATGGCGGGAAGGTTTCCTCGCCGAACGAATGCAGGATGAGATCCTGCAGGAACAGATCCTGATCGAGACGGAAGGCGAGCGTATTGGCCAAATCAACGCCCTGTCGGTGATTGAATTTCCTGGTCACCCCCGCGCGTTTGGTGAGCCTTCTCGTATCAGCTGTGTGGTTCATATTGGCGACGGCGAATTTACGGATATTGAGCGCAAAGCCGAGCTTGGCGGAAATATTCATGCGAAGGGTATGATGATTATGCAGGCGTTCCTGATGTCGGAACTCCAGCTTGAGCAGCAAATCCCCTTCTCTGCCTCGCTGACCTTTGAGCAATCCTACAGCGAAGTGGACGGCGACGGCGCGTCCATGGCAGAACTTTGCGCATTGATTAGCGCCCTCGCCGACGTTCCTGTTAATCAAAGCATCGCCATTACCGGTTCTGTCGATCAGTTTGGTCGGGCACAACCTGTTGGTGGTCTGAACGAGAAAATTGAAGGCTTCTTCGCCATCTGTCAGCAGCGTGAGCTGACAGGCACACAGGGCGTTATCATTCCTTCAGCGAATGTCAGACACCTGAGCCTGCAGCCCGCTCTGCTACAGGCCGTAGAAGAAGAAAAATTCACTATCTGGGCGGTGGACGACGTGACCGATGCGCTGCCACTGTTATTAAATCTGGTGTGGGATGGTGAAGGCCAGACAACGCTGATGCAAACTATCCAGGAGCGTATTGCTACGGCAACGCAGCAGGAAGGTCGTCACCGTTTTCCCTGGCCGCTACGTTGGCTGAACTGGATTATTCCGAACTGATCGGACTTGTTCAGCGTACACGTGTTAGCTATCCTGCGTGCTTCAATAAAATAAGGCTTACAGAGAACATGGTAGATAAACGCGAATCCTATACAAAAGAAGACCTTCTTGCCTCTGGTCGCGGTGAGCTGTTTGGCGCAAAAGGGCCACAACTGCCTGCACCAAGCATGCTGATGATGGACCGTGTCATCAAGATGACCGAAACCGGCGGCAACTTTGACAAAGGTTATGTTGAAGCTGAACTGGATATCAACCCGGACCTGTGGTTCTTCGGATGCCACTTTATCGGCGATCCGGTGATGCCGGGCTGTTTGGGTCTGGATGCCATGTGGCAGCTGGTTGGATTCTATCTCGGCTGGCTGGGCGGCGAAGGTAAAGGCCGCGCGCTGGGCGTAGGCGAAGTTAAATTCACCGGCCAGGTTCTGCCGACTGCGAAGAAAGTGACTTACCGCATTCACTTCAAACGCATCGTTAATCGTCGCCTGATCATGGGCCTGGCTGATGGTGAAGTGCTGGTTGATGGTCGTCTAATCTATACCGCAAACGATCTGAAAGTGGGTCTGTTCCAGGACACTTCCGCGTTCTAATCCAGGTCAGCGTAGCCGCCAGACATTAACGTTTATTCGTCTTGTCTGGTGGGCAAAAAGGCGAAACCTCCGCTCTGCGGAGGTTTCTTTTATCTAAAGAGACAGAATCAGGCCATTAAAACCCTATCCCCCATGGCTTCTCGCCAGCCTCCCAGCCAGTATGACCTCTGATTCAGCGTCTGATAGGGACACATTTCTTTTGAGCGTCCGGCAATGCCGGCCTGATATCCACGTTGATGTGCCCGTTCCAGGCGATCTCGTTTTTGTCTCTTCATGCCTCGTTTCCCTCATCTTTTGGGTCTGGTGGAAAAGAAAACAGTGATTACTAAGTGTGCAATCACACTAAAACGAATACCCCTAAACATCAGGCTCGTCAATGCGCAAAATTCACGCCAGTGTCATATTTGTGAGCTACCCGCAAAATCATTTGTACAAAAATAGTCTGTCAGAACAGCTATCTCCACGGCTAAAAAAATAAAAAAAACCGCCCCGGGCATTGAACCAGGGGCGGCATAATTTACAATTATTTAAGCTTAAGGGATGCGTTTCAGCTCCTGAGCCATTGCCGTCGCTTCCTGGCTCCAGGCGTTGGCCAGAACCTTCACCATCTCATCGTAGCCGTCTTTAGTCTGTACAGCTTCGATGTGGAATGGACGCTTGATCAACTGCCCCTGGTGATTCAGCAGCCATTCACCGCTCACGATGACCTTACCATCGTACCGACCGTGGAAGCCGGTCACGGTAACGTTCAACGTGTCCTGAGTGCTTCCCAGCGGCTGCGAAGCGACAACCCAACCAGGCAACTGCATACTGAGGTTCGTAACCAGGGTATTGCGCAATTGCTGATCTAAGGGGCTGGCCCAGAGATTATTATTCGCTATCACATATTGCACATCGCTGGTCTGGTAAACCACCCCATTACCCGCCAGATAGTCCGGGACCGCAATCTGTTCAACCCACAGCAGACGGTTACCCTGGTTAGCGGAGCTCTGTACGCCCCCTTGCGCGATAGGAAGCTGGTAATAGCTTTTATTTTCTCCGCTGGAGCTGCATGACGTCAGCCAGACCGCCATCATCGCCACTAGCCACTTTTTCATTGTTTCGCCCTCTTCGGCTCTGGATCTTTTTTGTCCTTCGCTTCAAATACCAGCGCATTGCTCTTATCGTTCAACGTCTTCAGTACCGGTTGCAGTTCTCGCAGCACCTGATCAAGACGCTGCATATCCGCCACCATCTTGTTGTAGGCGGCGGAACCCGGCTGGAAGCCCTGCATACTACGGTTCAGTTCGCGCAGCGTGTTCTGCATATCCGCCGGAAGATCCTGCATCGACTGACTGGACGTGATCTTATTCATGTTGTCCAGCGTGGTTTGCAGATGCTTCATCGTACGCTGGCTTTCCGACAACGTATTGGTCGCCTGCTCAATCATCGGGTTCAACGGCAGATTGTTAATCTTATCCAGCGCTTCCATCAGTCGCTGCTGGATCTGCGCCAGACCACCGCTCACGGTCGGAATAATTTGATAACCGTTAAATTCGCGCACACCGGTAATCGGCGGTTCTTTCGGGTAGAAGTCGAGATCGACATACAGAGCGCCAGTCACCAGGTTCCCGGTTTTCAGCGATGCCCGTAAGCCGCGTTTAAGCAATTCTGCCAGATGAGCGCCAACATCAGTATCTTCTCCCAGCTGTGCCTTCAGACGTTCTGGTTCGATACGTACCAGCACCGGAATACGGTAATCATTGTTGAAGACCTGACGCATATTCGGTGAGAAGAAAGGTACTTTGCTTACCGTACCCAAACGGATGCCACGGAATTCCAGTGGCGCGCCAGGCTGCAGGCCACGAATTGAATCTTTAAAGAACATCAGGTAATCAATATGATCGGTATACAGTGAATCCTGAATACTTTTTTGGTCGTCATAGAGATTAAACGCAGACTGTTGTGCGACCGGTTCGCCTTGTTCCAGCCCTTCTGGCACATCAAAACTTACGCCACCGCCAAACAGCGTGGAGAGAGATCCCATTTCCACGCGCATACCTGCCGAAGTAAGATCCACGGCGATCCCACTGTCCTTCCAGAAACGCACATTGCTGGTCACCAGACGATCGTTAGGCGCATTGATAAATAGCTGATAGCTAATCGTACGCTTTTGCGCATCAAATGTGCTGGTTTCAACCGAACCTACACGATAACCACGGAACAGAACCGGGTCGCCCGGGCTCAACTGACCGGCTTTTTTGCTGTCCAGAATCACACGGATCCCTTTCGCATCTGGCGGCGCCAGCGGCGGTGAATCCAGCAGTTGGTAATTTTCCAGCTTGCTGCCTTTATTGCCAGGCTGCAGTTCAATATAAGCCCCGGACAATAGCGTGCCGAGCCCACTGATACCTTCACGCCCAACCTGCGGCTTCACCACCCAAAAGACAGAATCTTTATGCAGCAGCTTTTCCATTCCGGAGTTAAGACGAGCTTTAATTTCCACATGGGTCAAATCATCAGTCAGGGTTGCGCTCTCGACGATGCCGACATCCACGCTGCGGCTCTTAATCGTCGTTTTGCCCCCTTCAATACCTTCGGCATTGGTGGTAATCAGCGTGACTTGTGGCCCCTGATGACTGTAGTGATAAAACAGGACCCACGCGCCAATGAGGGCAGTGACTATAGGGAATATCCACACGGGCGACCAGTTTTTTACCTTTTGCACTTTGGCTTCCCCACTTTTAGATTCCATGCTGTCAGGACTCCTCATGATCTGGTTCACGGTCCCACGACAGACGGGGATCAAATGTCATCGCAGAAAACATTGTCATAATGACGACTAAAGCAAACATCAAAGCACCCATTGCAGGATAAATGTTCATTAACCCTCCCATGCGCACCAGCGCAGAGAGTACGGCAATTACAAAAACGTCGATCATTGACCAGCGACCGACAAATTCTACAACCTCGTAAATTAAATGCATTCGTTCACTGTCGCGTTTGCCGTGCCCTTTGGCATCCCAACACAGCCAGGCAATGGCGATCATCTTCAACGTCGGCACCATAATACTGGCGATAAAGATAACCGCAGCCACCGGGTAAGAGCCTTCGCTCCAGATTAAAACCACGCCCTCGAGTATCGTTGAAGGCAGCTTTGACCCGAGCAGATCGGTGATCATGATCGGCAGAATATTGGCAGGAAGATAAAGCATGATCGACGTAAACAGTAATGCCAATGTCCATTGCAGACTGTTTTTACGTCGCACATAACCTTTCGTCTGACAGCGTGGGCATACCAGCTCGTCTGCCGGAAGAATAGCGGTGCAGCAGGAACAGGAACGCAATCCTTGTCGGATGCCGGGCACACCAGGCTTTAATTCCTGCTTAATGGCTGGCATAGGGGCAATATCATCCCACAGCCAACGGCGATCCACACACTGAAAAGCCCGCAACTGGAGCATACAAAACAAGCACCACGGGATGAAGCTGCTGCCCACGCCGATATCGCCGTAGGCCATCAGCTTAACAAAGCTCACCAACACGCCCGCGAGGAAAATTTCTGCCATTCCCCAGCTTTTTAACTGAAACAAAATACGCGCCAGCCATGTTTTAAGCCGCTCAGGCATATGAACCCGATTCACCAACAGCAAAATGGTCAACAAGCAAAAAGCGGGAACCAACTGAACGAATAAGATAAAGAAGGTACCGAGGCTGGCGTAATCTTCCGAAAAGAGAACGCTGGGGATTTGCAGCAGCGTCACTTCGCTGCTCACCCCCGCAACATTCATATTCACAAAGGGAAAGAGGTTTGACAAAAGCAGCATAAATAATGCTGCTAACGCATAGGCGGTAGGACGCTGCCGTGGCGCGTCCCACTCAACCGTTAACGTAGTGCCACATCGTGGACATGCCGCTTTCTGACCATGCTCAAGGCGAGGTAACGCCACCAGCATGTCACACTGCGAGCACAGAATATGCTTCGCGGCATGGTGATGTTCGCACATATGTGCTCCTTTAAATTATGCGCCGTTCTTCAAAGACTCAAGATACTCCCAGCGCTCAAAGGCTTGCTCAAGTTCTTGTTCAGCTTCGTTCAGATTAGCTAATACCTGTTGCGTTTGCTCATGCGGCTGACTGAAAAAAGCGGCGTCAGCTACCTGAGCTTGTAATGCTTCCAGTTTAGCTTCCAGTTCTTCAAGCAGCGCGGGGAGCAGCTCCAGTTCGCGCTGCAGTTTATAGCTTAGTTTGCTCGTGCTGCGTTTGACAATTTCTGCTTTAGGAGCAACGGTTTCCTCTGTTTTTTTCGCAACTGGCTGTTTAAACGCCACATACTGCGATTGCTGGCTGCGGGCATCATGATAACCGCCGACATAACGACCAATTTTACCGCCGCCTTCGAAGATCCAGCATTCGGTGACGGTATTATCCACAAACTGACGGTCGTGGCTCACCAGCAGCACGGTGCCCTGGTAGCTATCAATCAGCTCTTCAAGCAGTTCCAGCGTTTCGACGTCCAGATCGTTCGTTGGTTCATCGAGAATCAAAAGATTACTGGGTTTGAGAAAAAGACGCGCCAGCAGTAGGCGATTGCGTTCCCCACCAGAGAGCGCACGTACTGGCGTCATCGCCCGTTTCGGATGGAACAGGAAATCCTGGAGGTAGCCCAGCACATGGCGAGGTTTACCGTTAACCAGCACCTCTTGCTTACCCTCAGCAAGGTTGTCCATCACGGTTTTATCCGGATCCAGTTCGGCGCGGTGCTGATCGAAATACGCCACTTCCAGCTTCGTGCCGACGTGAATGCGTCCGCTATCAGCCTGAAGCTGACCTAACATTAGCTTCAGCAGCGTTGTTTTACCGCAGCCGTTAGGTCCAATTAGCGCAATCTTGTCGCTACGTTGCACCTGCGCGGAGAAATCTTTTACCAGTTGCTTTCCATCAACCTGGTAATCAACATTCTCCATTTCGAAGACAATCTTGCCAGAACGGCTCGCCTCTTCGACCTGCATCTTCGCCGTGCCCATCACTTCGCGACGTTCGCCACGCTCGCGACGCATGGCTTTCAGCGCCCGCACGCGGCCTTCATTACGGGTACGACGCGCTTTGATGCCCTGACGGATCCAGACTTCTTCCTGCGCCAGCTTGCGATCAAATTCCGCATTTTGGAGATCTTCCACCCGCAGCGCTTCTTCTTTATCCAGCAGATACTGATCGTAGTTCCCCGGATAGGTCACCAGCTTGCCGCGGTCGAGATCGACAATACGCGTCGCCATATTGCGAATAAATGAACGGTCGTGGGAAATGAAAATAATTGTCCCATTGAAGGATTTCAGGAACCCTTCCAGCCAGTCGATAGTTTCAATATCCAGGTGGTTAGTTGGTTCATCCAGCAGCAGTACGCGCGGGTTGCTCACTAACGCGCGGCCCAGCGCCGCCTTACGCAGCCAGCCGCCCGAAAGCGAAGAAAGCGCGGCGTTAGGATCCAGTCCCAGTTGCGCCAGCACTTCATTAATGCGGCTCTCGAGCTGCCACAGATTATGGTGATCGAGCATTTCCTGAACCCGCGCCATTTCATTCAGGTTTCTGTCGCTGGGATCGGTCATCACCAGGCGCGAAATATCGTGATAACGCTTCAGATATTCAGCCTGTTCCTCAATACCTTCGGCAACGAAGTCATAGACGCTGCCCTCAACATTACGCGGCGGATCCTGCTGCAGACGCGCCACAACCAGGTCCTGCTCATAAATAATACGCCCGTCGTCAAGACCCTGTTCACGGTTGAGGATCTTCATCAGCGTCGACTTACCTGCGCCATTACGGCCAACCAGACAGACGCGTTCGTTATCTTCGATATGCAGTTCTGCATTATCAAGAAGCGGCGCATCGCTGAACGACAGCCATGCACCATGCATACTGATCAATGACATTTATTTATCCTTTCAGGCTGCGGTAATCAGCCAGCAATTGTGGATCTGACGGTTACGGGCAAAGTCCTGGGAAAGCGTTTTTTGGGTGATTTCTTGTGCTTTTAATCCCAGTTCAGCCAGACCGTCGAGATCCATACGGAACCCACGCTTGTTGTTGGAGAACATGATCGTGCCGTCTTTACGCAGCAGACGTTTCAGATCTTTCATCAGCGCCAGATGATCGCGCTGTACATCAAACGAGTCTTCCATACGTTTTGAGTTAGAGAACGTCGGCGGATCGATGAAAATCAGATCAAACTGTTCATTGGCATCGCGCAGCCAGCCCAGGCAATCTGCCTGAATTAAACGGTGAGCGCGACCACTCAGGCCGTTCAGCCGCAGGTTACGCTCAGCCCACTCCAGGTAGGTACGCGACATATCAACCGTCGTGGTGCTACGCGCACCGCCCAGTCCGGCATGAACGCTGGCACTGCCAGTGTAGGAGAACAGGTTAAGGAAATCCTTACCTTTACTCATCTGGCCCAGCATGCGGCGCGCAATACGGTGATCGAGGAACAAACCGGTATCAAGATAGTCTGTCAGGTTGACCCACAGGCGCGCGTTGTACTCGCTTACCTCAATGAATTCACCCTTCTCATTCATCTTCTGATACTGGTTCTTCCCTTTCTGGCGCTCACGGGTTTTCAGCACCAGTTTATTTGGCGCGATTTCCAGGACCGACAACGTTGCGGCAATGATATCGAACAGACGTTGACGTGCTTTTTGCGCATCGACCGTCTTCGGCGGAGCGTATTCCTGAACCACGACCCACTCACCGTAACGGTCCACTGCAACGTTGTATTCCGGCAAGTCAGCATCATACAGGCGATAGCATTCAATTCCTTCCTGACGCGCCCATTTTTCCAGCTTCTTGATATTCTTGCGCAGGCGGTTGGCATAATCTTCCGCGACCGTGGCTGGCTTGCTGTCCGCAGTAGTCTCTGCAACGTGATAGTTTTTCTGTACGCAATCCAGCGGACCGTTTTTCGCTTTGAACTGCTTGTCAGCACGTAATTGCAGGCTGCTGAGCAAATCCGGAGAGGCGCTGAACAGCGACAAATTCCAGCCGCCAAACTGGTTTTTCATCGTACGGCCCAGCAAGCTATGCAGGGCAATCAGCGCCGGTTCGCTATCCAGACGTTCGCCGTAGGGCGGGTTACTGATCACCGTACCATACGGTCCCTTCGGCAGTGGATTACTCAGTTTGGCGACATCTTTAACGTCAAATGTCATCAGATCGGCAATACCTGCGCGGCGGGCGTTACTACGCGCTTTTTCAATCACGCGCGCATCGCTGTCGGAGCCATAGAAGTGCGAAGTATAGTCAGCAAGCCCCTTACGCGCACGCACCTGAGCTTCGGCTTTAACCTCTTGCCAGACGGCTTCATCGTGCTGTGCCCAACCGCTAAAGCCCCAGTACCCGCGATGCAGGCCCGGCGCGCGATCGGTTGCCCACATCGCCGCTTCAATCAGCAGCGTGCCGGAGCCGCACATCGGATCGAGTAACGGTGTGCCCGGCTGCCAGCCAGAACGCATAACAATAGCGGCGGCCAGCGTCTCTTTAATCGGCGCCTGACCCGCGCGATCGCGATAACCGCGCTGATGCAAACCGTCACCGCTCAGATCAAGTGCAATGCTGGCGGTATCTTTGTTCAACCAGACATTGATACGCAGATCCGGAGATTCACGATCCACATTCGGACGCGGCAGATTTTTGCGGGTAAATGCATCGACAATCGCATCCTTGACCTTCAGCGCGCCGTACTGGCTGTTACGAATGGTCTCGTTCAGGCCGCTAAAATGGACGGCAAACGTAGCTCCAGGATTAAATATCTCTGTCCAGTCGATTGCCTGAACGCCGAGGTACAGATCAAGATCGCTGTAGACCTTGCACTCTCCCATCGGCAGGATAATGCGCGAGGCCAGGCGGCTCCACATCAGGCTCTGGTAAACAAGCCGCGTGTCGCCCTTAAAATGGACCCCACCCTGAACGACCTGACACTCCAGCGCGCCGAGGTTTTCCAGTTCAGTTTTTAACAGCTCTTCCAGCCCACGGGCCGTACTGGCAAACAGAGAATTCATAATGTCACTTTTACTCCTAGAAAATTGCTGCGCATTATAGCTAATATGGGCTGTATGTCATAAAGTTGAAGGCTTATTTTCGTTCAAGGGGCTGTGCAGTGGTAACGTTGACCCGACTTTTTATTCATCCGGTGAAATCAATGCGTGGAATTGGACTCACGCACGCCCTGGCAGACGTGAGCGGTCTCGCCCTGGATCGTATATTTATGATTACCGAACCCGACGGGACGTTCATTACCGCCCGACAGTTCCCGCAAATGGTCCGCTTTACCCCTTCCCCTTTCCACGATGGACTTCATCTCACGGCTCCAGACGGCAGCAGCGCGCTCGTGCGATTCGCAGACTTCGCCACCCAGGATGCGCCGACTGAAGTGTGGGGAAATCATTTTACCGCGCGTATTGCGCCAGCGGCTATCAACCTGTGGCTGAGCGGCTTTTTCTCCCGTGACGTGCAGTTGCGCTGGGTGGGTCCGCAACTGACACGCCGGGTGAAGCGCCACGCTGATGTTCCTTTGTCCTTTGCCGATGGTTATCCCTACCTGCTGGCCAACGAAGCATCTCTGCGCGATGTGCAACAGCGCTGTCCGGCAGGCGTCAAAATGGAACAGTTTCGCCCCAATCTGGTGGTTTCGGGGGCTGACGCCTGGGCAGAAGACACCTGGAAAGTGATTCGCATTGGCGACGTCATTTTTGATGTGGCAAAACCCTGTAGCCGCTGCATTTTCACTACCGTTAGCCCAGAAAAAGGCCAGAAACATCCGTCTGGCGAGCCGCTCGCCACGCTGCAAACCTTCCGGACAGCGGTGGATAACGGCGACGTCGATTTCGGCCAGAATCTTATCGCACGCAACAGTGGCGTTATTCGCGTCGGCGATGAGGTAGAGATTTTGGCAACCGGTCCCGCCAGAGCTTACGGTGCGGCGGAGCCAGACGATACCGCACAGGAACAACAACCCGATGCCACGGTACTTATTGACTGGCAGGGCCAGACCTTTCGCGGAAATAATCAGCAGGTATTGCTTGAACAGCTGGAAAACCAGGGTATCAGGGTGCCCTATTCATGCCGGGCAGGAATTTGCGGATGCTGTCGAATTCGACTGTTGGAAGGCGAAGTTAGTCCGCTGAAAAAATCAGCGATTGGGGATGACGGGACGATTCTGTGCTGCAGTTGCGTTCCCAAAACGACAATCAGGCTGGAGAGTTAAACCGCCTGCTCAAGGCTGAAACTGTCGGCAATAACCTGCGGTTTCAGTCTGTCATTCATTATTTTAATCGCGTCGCCAAGCTGCATTGTGCGCCCGGCAATAACCACACCAGGTTGTGCAAGCAGACAAAGCGCGGCATTTTCACCCGGTTCAACCACTAACAGGTTTACCTGTTCATCCGTATCGCTTAAATCCACACAAGCAGCATCCCCCACGACTGGCGACCAGTTAATACCGTGTGCGACAAAGTGCCAGCTTTTTGGCATTTGCGGTTTAAGGTAACGAATCGCCACCAGCGCATTAAGCACCAGTTCCGCCTTTTGCTCTTTGGCTAAATCCAGGTAGCGACATTTTTCTTCAAACGAAAAATAAAGCGCGGCGTCATCAACACAAAAACCCGACGGAGAAAATGCATCTGGAGTGAGCATTTTACGAGCAAAACGCGAACGGAATAACATGCCATTGGCCAAATCGAGCATCATACGATCGTGCTCTTCATCATAATACCAGCGCCAGTTATCGTCGGGTTTAATTCGCATCAGTTTCTCTCCTTTCCTTAATCATCACCATTACGACAGTATCCTTTTGCCGCTTCGTTTATTGCCTTAATAATAAAAGCTCAGAATGTTTAAATAAGCAACAGTAAAGGAATATAAAACAACCAGGGCCAGAAATAAAGCCCTGGATTGTGATTAAGGTAGCATTCAGATATTGGTGACGATTTCTTTAATCAACGGTGGGCCTTTAAAAATAAAGCCCGAATAAATCTGTACCAGGGAAGCACCGGCAGCTATTTTCTCACGCGCCGCGATTACTGAGTCGATACCACCAACCCCAATAATCGGCAGCTGACCTTTTAATTCCTGAGACAACTGGCGAATAATTTCTGTACTTTTTAATTGTAACGGTCGACCGCTCAGGCCACCCATTTGATCGCAATTTTTCATTCCCTGAACGAGAGAACGATCGAGAGTGGTGTTAGTCGCAATTACGCCATCAATATTATGACGAACTAAACTGTCAGCAACCTGGATCAGTTCTTCCACAGAAAGATCCGGGGCGATCTTAACCGCCACTGGAACATATTTATGGTGGATCGCTTGCAGATCATTTTGCTTATTTTTAATTGCCGTCAGAAGATCATCCAGCGCCTCACCATATTGCAGCGTACGTAATCCCGGCGTATTCGGTGAAGAGATATTAATCGCGATATAACCAGCATAAGCATAGACTTTTTCCATACAAATCAGATAGTCATCTTTGCCGTTCTCTACCGGAGTATCTTTATTCTTACCAATATTAATCCCCAGAATACCGTCAAAATGCGATTTTTTAACGTTCTCAACCAGGTTATCAACCCCCAGGTTATTAAACCCCATGCGGTTGATCAAACCTTCTGCATCGACCAGACGAAACAGACGTGGTTTATCATTACCCGGCTGAGGACGCGGCGTCACGGTACCAATCTCAATGGAACCAAATCCCATCGCGCCGAGCGCATCAATGCACTCCCCGTCTTTATCCAGTCCGGCAGCAAGCCCGAGTGGATTTTTAAACGTCAGCCCCATACAGGTAACCGGTTTTGCGGGTACTTTCTGGCGGACAAGCGCTTCGAGCGGCGTGCCGGTAATGCGACGTAATTGCTGGAATGTCAATTCATGAGCGCGCTCTGGATCGAGCTGGAAAAGGGCTTTACGAACGAAGGGGTAGTACATGAACTCTCCTGGATTCCCGGTGTGCAAACCGGGGGCGTATTATGTGCGATCGCGAGCAAAAAGGGAATTGACCTGCGGCAATAAATAGCAATCGTTTTCCTACTTCCTCCTTTTTATTCATTTTTCAACTTTTCTATCCCGTATAAATCATTTCGATAAACAAAGTCTCTCTGCCAGACTGCACAAATTGTTATCAATGTTAATCAAAAGCAAACAATTGGTTATAAGGGGAGAATGAAATTATGCGCGTCATCACTCTGGCGGGAAGCCCACGCTTTCCCTCTCGCTCCAGCGCGTTACTGGAATATGCCCGAGAAAAATTGAACGGCCAGGATGTCGAAGTCTTTCACTGGAACCTGCACAACTTTGCCCCGGAAGACCTGATCTATGCCCGTTTTGACAGTCCGGCGCTGAAGACTTTTATCGAACAACTGCAGAATGCAGACGGGCTGATTGTCGCAACGCCGGTCTACAAAGCCGCTTACTCTGGCGCACTGAAAACGCTGCTCGATCTGCTCCCCGAGCGGGCGCTGGAAGGAAAAGTGGTTTTGCCGCTGGCGACTGGCGGCAGCGTGGCGCATTTACTGGCCGTCGATTACGCGCTGAAACCGGTGCTGAGCGCGTTAAAGGCTCAGGAGATCCTGCACGGCGTGTTTGCCGATGATTCGCAGGTCATCGATTATCAGCATAAACCGCAGTTTACGCCCAACCTGCAGCAGCGCCTGGACAGTGCGCTCGACACTTTCTGGCTGGCGTTGCATCGTCGCGATCTCCAACTCCCGCAACTGAATGCCCTGCGAGGTGCCGCCCATGCTTAATCTGCTCAAGCGTCACACCCCATGGCTGGCATTAACCGGGCTGCTGTCCCTGTCATCCTTGGCGCATGCCGCAGAATCGGCTCCGGATGCCCTGCGCATTGGCTACCAGAAAGGAAGCGTCAGCATGGTGCTGGCAAAAAGTCATCAGCTACTGGAGAAACGTTACCCACAGACCAAAATCTCGTGGATTGAGTTCCCGGCTGGACCGCAAATGTTGGAAGCACTCAATATCGGCAGTATCGATCTCGGCAGTACCGGTGACATTCCGCCAATTTTCGCCCAGGCCGCCGGAGCCGATCTGGTTTATGTGGGCGTCGAACCGCCCAAACCGAAAGCCGAAGTGATTCTGGTGCCGAAAAATAGCCCGATCCAGAGCGTTGCGCAGCTCAAAGGGCATAAAGTCGCCTTCCAGAAAGGTTCCAGCGCCCACAATTTACTGCTCCGGGCGCTGCAACAGGCAGGGTTGAAATTTACCGATATTCAACCGACTTATCTGACCCCCGCCGATGCGCGAGCGGCCTTCCAGCAAGGAAACGTGGATGCGTGGGCTATCTGGGATCCCTACTATTCGGCCGCATTACTGCAAGGTGATGTGCGCGTGCTGAAAGACGGCTCAGACCTCAAGCAGACCGGTTCGTTTTATCTCGCTGCACGTCCTTATGCCGAAAAAAATAGCGCTTTTGTTCTTGGCGTACTGGATACCTTTAGCCAGGCGGATGCGTTAACTCTCAGCCAACGCCAGCAAAGCATTACTCTGCTGGCTAAAACCATGGGCCTGCCCGAGCCGGTAATTGCGTCTTATCTGGATCACCGTCCGCCAACCACCATTACGCCCGTCAGCGCCTCGGTTGCCGCCCTACAACAACAAACCGCGGATCTGTTTTATGACAACCGTCTGGTGCCGAAAAAAATCGATATTCGCCAGCGTATCTGGCAACCCACTCAGCAGGCAGGAGAAAAATTATGAGTCTGAACATGTTCTGGTTTTTACCCACCCACGGTGATGGTCATTATCTGGGGACGGAAGAAGGTTCGCGCCCGGTCGATCACGGTTATTTGCAACAAATTGCGCAAACAGCCGATCGCCTGGGATTTACCGGCGTTCTGATCCCAACCGGTCGCTCCTGTGAAGATGCCTGGCTGGTCGCCGCGTCGATGATCCCGGTCACCCAGCGATTAAAGTTTCTGGTCGCGCTTCGTCCAAGCGTAACCTCGCCGACGGTCGCCGCCCGCCAGGCTGCGACGCTCGACAGACTCTCTAACGGCCGGGCGTTATTCAACCTGGTAACCGGCAGCGATCCACAAAAGCTAGCGGGTGACGGCGTGTTCCTTGATCACACCGAGCGCTATGAAGCCTCTGCTGAATTCACTCAGGTCTGGCGGCGTTTGCTGCAAGGTGAAACCGTGGATTTCAACGGCAAACACATTCATGTCCGCGGGGCGAAACTGTTTTTCCCTCCTGTACAACAACCCCGGCCACCGCTTTATTTCGGCGGTTCGTCTGATGTTGCACAAGATCTTGCTGCCGAGCAGGTTGATCTCTATCTGACCTGGGGCGAGCCGCCTGAACAGGTGAAAGAGAAGATTGAACAGGTGCGGGCCAAAGCGGCGGCGCTCGGGCGCAAGATCCGCTTTGGTATTCGTCTGCATGTGATCGTCCGGGAGACAACGCAAGAGGCGTGGCAGGCAGCGGATCGTCTGATAGCCCATCTGGATGACGACACCATTGCCAAAGCCCAGGCCGCCTTCTCAAGAACGGATTCGGTTGGTCAGCAGCGAATGGCTGCACTGCACAACGGTAAACGCGACAAACTGGAAATCAGCCCGAACTTGTGGGCAGGAGTAGGACTGGTGCGCGGTGGCGCGGGTACCGCGCTGGTCGGAGATGGTCCGACGGTCGCGGCGCGTATCAACGAGTATGCCGCACTGGGAATCGACAGTTTTGTCTTGTCCGGGTATCCACATCTGGAAGAGGCATACAAGGTTGGCGAGCTGCTGTTCCCACATCTGGATGTCGCTATACCAGAAATTCCGCAGCCGCAGCGCCAGCATCAACAAGGCGAAGCGGTGGCAAACGAATTTATCCCACGCAAAATCGCGCAAAGCTAAGGAGCCTGCTGATGGCAACGCCGAAAAACAGGTGGTTACTGCGCCTCGCACCCTGGTTTTTACCGGTTGGGTTGGTCGCGCTCTGGCAGCTCGCATCATCAATGGGCTGGTTGTCCACCCGCATCCTGCCCTCTCCGGAGGGCGTTGTCGAAGCCTTCTGGACGCTTTCCGCCAGCGGCGAGCTTTGGCAGCATCTGGCGATCAGCTCCTGGCGCGCGCTGGTAGGCTTCTCCATCGGCGGATCGATTGGCCTGACGCTGGGACTGATTAGCGGTCTTTCGCGGTGGGGAGAACGCCTGCTGGATACTTCGGTGCAGATGCTGTGTAACGTGCCGCATCTGGCGCTGATCCCACTGGTGATTTTGTGGTTCGGCATTGATGAATCCGCCAAGATCTTTCTCGTCGCGCTGGGCACGCTTTTTCCGATTTACATCAACACCTGGCATGGGATCCGCAATATCGATCGCGGTCTGGTAGAGATGGCTCGCAGCTATGGGCTGTCTGGTTTTTCACTATTTATTCATGTGATCCTCCCCGGCGCCCTGCCCTCGATTATGGTTGGCGTGCGTTTTGCTCTCGGGCTGATGTGGTTGACGCTTATTGTCGCGGAAACCATTTCAGCCAATGCCGGCATTGGTTACCTGGCAATGAACGCCCGCGAATTTCTGCAAACCGATGTGGTCGTGGTGGCCATTATTCTCTACGCCCTGCTCGGCAAACTTGCCGACGTCAGCGCCCAATGGCTGGAGCGGATCTGGCTGCGCTGGAACCCGGCTTACCATGTGAAGGAGGCTACCGTATGAATACCGCTCGCCTGAACCAAGGCACGCCGCTTTTACTGAGTGCCGTGACGAAACAATACGCCGCCAATACGGTGCTCAATCAGTTAGATTTACACATTCAGGCCGGACAGTTTGTTGCCGTGGTTGGCCGCAGCGGGGGAGGAAAAAGCACGTTGCTGCGTCTGCTGGCTGGGCTGGAGTCTCCCACCTCAGGTGCATTACTTGCCGGAACCACCCCGCTGGCAGAAATTCAGGAGGATACGCGAATGATGTTTCAGGATGCGCGTCTGCTGCCCTGGAAGACGGTTATCGATAATGTGGGTCTGGGTCTGAAAGGTCACTGGCGCGATGCGGCCCGGGACGCGCTGGCCGCAGTTGGGCTGGAGAATCGTGCTCAGGAATGGCCTGCCGCCCTGTCCGGTGGACAAAAACAGCGCGTGGCCCTGGCGCGGGCATTAATTCATCGTCCCGGTCTGCTGCTGCTGGATGAACCCCTCGGTGCGCTGGATGCCTTAACCCGCCTTGAAATGCAGGAGCTGATTGTCTCTTTATGGCAAGAGCACGGCTTTACCGTACTGCTGGTCACCCATGACGTCAGTGAAGCGGTGGCAATGGCCGATCGCGTGTTGCTTATTGAAGATGGAAAAATCGGACTGGATTTAACGGTGGATATTGCGCGACCACGCCGGATTGGTTCGGTGCGTCTGGCAGAGCTGGAAGCAGAAGTGTTGAACCGGGTAATGCAGCGTAGCGAAATGGAACAGCCGATCCGCCGGCATGGATAAGCATTCAGAAAAATCAGGCCCAGTAAGCGCAAGCGCCACCGGGCCTTTTGCCGGATAGCGGCGTTACCGCCTAATCCGGCTTACAAAACGACAGGTCAACGTTTCAGGCTAACGCTTTGGTTACCTTCTCGAACAGATCGCCGGAGAGATTCTCCAGACCTTTCAGCTGCTCCAGCGCCGCGCGCATCTGCGTCTGACGTTTTGCATCATACCGTTTTAAGCGAATCAGCGGCTCAATCAGACGTGACGCCACCTGAGGGTTACGGCTATTGAGTTCAGTCAGCATGTCGACCAGGAACTGATAGCCGCTGCCATCTTCCGCATGGAATGCCGCCGGGTTGCTGCCCGCAAAGGCGCCAATCAGAGATCGGATTCGGTTCGGGTTACTCATACTGAAGGAACGGTGCTTCAGTAAGCCACGTACCGTTTCCAGCACGTTTCTCGCCGGGCTGGTGGATTGCAGGATAAACCATTTGTCCATCACCAGACCGTCATGATGCCACTTATCGTCATACTCCTGCATTAGCGTGTCGCGGCAAGGCAGTTGCGCCGCGACTGCCGCGGACAGCGCCGCCAGCGCATCGGTCATATTGTTTGCTTCACGGTACTGCTTGCTGACCAGCGTGTCGGCCAAATGGGTTTCGCCAAAGGCCAGGAAACGCAGGCAGGCATTACGTAGCGTACGCTTGCCAATATCGGCATGCTCAACGCGGTACTCATCAAGATGATTAGCGTTATAGATGGCGAGGAATTCATCCGCCAGTTCGGCCGCCAGCGTGCGAGTTAACGCTTCACGTACTTCCGTTATCGCCACCGGATCGATGATGTCGAACAGTTCAGCAATTTCATTCACCGAAGGCAGCGTCAGAATCTCTGCCGCCAGTGCCGGATCGATTTTCTCATCCAGCAAAATCGCCCGGAATGCATCGGCCACGTGTACCGGCAGCGACAGCGGCTGTCCCTGCTGATGGCGGGCTACGTTGAGCTTAATATAGGTCGCCAGCAAGCTTTGCGCCGCGTCCCAACGAGAGAAATCGTTACGCGCATGACGCATCAGGAAAGTCAGTTGCTGATCGCTCCATTTGTATTCCAGTTTTACCGGTGCGGAAAATTCGCACAGCAGTGCCGGAACCGGCTGGAAGTAGACGTTATCGAAGACAAACGTCTGCTCAGCCTGAGTGACATTGAGTACGGAATTCACCGGGTGCCCGCCTTTTTGCAGCGGGATCACTTTCCCTTGGTTGTCATACAACTCGAGGGCGAAAGGAATATGCAGCGGCTGTTTTTCGGCCTGATCCGGCGTGGCCGGCGTGCGCTGGCTGATAGTCAGCGTGTACTGCTCAGTGGATGGATTGTAGTCATCACGCACGGTCAGAATCGGCGTACCGGACTGACTGTACCAGCGGCGGAAATGCGATAGATCGACGTTGGACGCATCTTCCATCGCCTGCACGAAATCATCACAGGTTGCAGCGCTGCCGTCATGACGCTCAAAGTACAACTGCATCCCTTTCTGGAAGTTAGCCTCACCGAGCAGGGTGTGGATCATACGAATAACTTCAGCGCCCTTTTCGTACACGGTCAGGGTATAGAAGTTGTTCATTTCAATGACCATATCCGGACGGATAGGATGCGCCATTGGGCTGGCATCTTCGGCAAACTGCAGGCCGCGCATGGTGCGTACATTGCTGATCCGGTTTACCGCGCGTGAGCCGAGATCGGAACTGAACTCCTGATCGCGAAACACGGTTAGCCCCTCTTTCAGGCTCAACTGGAACCAGTCGCGACAGGTCACGCGGTTGCCGGTCCAGTTGTGGAAATATTCGTGACCGATGACGCGCTCAATATCGAGGTAGTCTTTGTCGGTGGCGGTATCGGTACGTGCCAGCACATATTTGGAGTTAAAGATGTTCAGACCTTTATTCTCCATCGCCCCCATGTTGAAGAAATCGACCGCGACAATCATATAAATGTCGAGGTCATATTCGAGGCCAAAGCGCTCTTCATCCCATTTCATGGAGTTTTTCAGCGAGGTCATCGCCCACGGCGTGCGGTCCAGGTTGCCGCGATCGACATACAGTTCCAGCGCCACTTCACGCCCGGAACGGGTGGTAAAGGTGTCGCGCAGGACGTCGAAATCACCGGCTACCAGCGCAAACAGATAACACGGTTTCGGGAACGGATCCTGCCACTGTACCCAGTGACGACCATTTTCCAGTTCCCCCTGCGCCACGCGGTTACCGTTGGAGAGCAGGAACGGATATTGGGTTTTATCGGCGATAATTTTGGTGGTAAAACGCGCCAGGACATCCGGCCTGTCGAGATACCAGGTAATATGGCGGAACCCTTCCGCTTCACACTGGGTGCACAGCGCGTCGCCGGACTTGTACAGTCCTTCCAGCGCGGTATTGGCCGCCGGGCTAATTTCATTCACGATACGCAACGTAAAACGTTCCGGCAGTTGACTGATGACCAGAGCGCCTTCTTCTTCTTTATACTCTGCCCACGGCTCGTCGTTCACGTGGATCGACACCAGGGTCAGATCTTCGCCATTCAGGCGCAGGGGTGCATCGGACGCGCCATGACGGACAGCCTGGCTCACGGCGGTGACCACGGTTTTTTCAGCATCCAGGTCAAAGGTCAAGTCAATATCAGTAATCTGGTAATCCGGCGCACGATAGTCGTGACGGTATTTGGCTTGTGGCTGTTGTGTCATAAAAAACCTTTAGCATCTTTGGTAGAGTCTCGGCTTCAGTCTATTCCTGTTGCGTAAATCGCGCTACGCAGAATGTTCATCTTTTCAGGCACAAACACCCTTTTTGCTACATTTTTATAATATGTACTCATAGTTTTTAAAATCGATAAAGATCGTCCAGGAGCGCATAAAACAAGGGATGAGCGAGATCGATGAAAGTCAGAGTTAATGAACTTTAACGAACTTCACAGACCACTTTTGCCCCATCCATGCCCCATGACTGAATTTAGCTAACACCAGGAACCATCCATGTTCCAGAACAAATCAGCTATATAATTCCGTCGAGCATGCCCCATAAACGTCATTGCTCTAGCTTCTCAGATATTCATTGAGTGCCTATACTTTCAGTCTTAAGACTGGAGGTATCTATGTGTGGACGTTTTTCACAGTCAATGACGCGTGAAGACTACCTCGCCTTTCTCGCTGATGAATCAGAACGCGACATTCCATACGATCCAGAACCCATCGGAAGATTCAACATAGCGCCAGGAACAAAAGTTCTGCTTCTTAGCGAACGTGATGAGCAGTTGCATCTTGATCCAGTTATCTGGGGATATGCCCCCGGTTGGTGGGATAAACCGCCGCTCATTAACGCACGGTCTGAAACTGCGGCCACCAGCAGAATGTTTAAGCCACTCTGGCAGCATGGTCGCGCAATTTGCTTTGCTGATGGATGGTTTGAGTGGAAAAAGGAAGGCGACAAGAAACAACCCTACTTTATTCACCGGGCCGATGGTCAGCCGATATTCATGGCGGCGATCGGCAGCACACCATTTGAACGTGGAGATGAAGCAGAAGGATTTCTGATAGTGACGGCTGCTGCCGACAAAGGACTGGTAGATACTCACGACAGGCGGCCACTGGTACTATCACCAGATGCTGCTCGCGAATGGATGAGACAGGACGTTGGAGGGAAAGAAGCGGAGGAGATTGTAGCTGACGGTTCCGTGCCCGCTGATAAATTTATATGGCACGCCGTGACGCGTGCCGTCGGGAATGTTAAGAATCAAGGACCAGAGTTAATAGAAACTATGCGTTAATGTATGATGCGGCAGGGAAAAACGTCTGCTTTGAGCGAAAAGCGGACGCCCGCATAGCGTAAACAGGCGTCTGATATTTTGATATGGATTGATGACTTAACCCCTTCCCCGCTTCGTCAATGACTTTCTCGTCATTATCTTTGGTAAATGATCCTTTTGCCTTTCCGGTAGAATACTCAGCATTATTTCTGAAGAGCGGCAAAGACGAGTGCCTTGCCATGAGTTCACCATAATTTCATCTGCGCCCGTGCGGCGAACCAGATCCCTGAGCCCGTCACGGACGACCTCCGGTTTGCCCCATACGGATTCACGCAGCTGATAATATTTTGCGGTCAGTTCATCAGCGGTATCACTAGTCATTGCCCGTGAGCGGGTCATGGGGGCCATAACGACGCGGTTTACCAGGTCAGTATCACCGGTCTGAAACGGGGTAAATAATTTTTCCATTTTTATCTCCTTTGCTGGAGGAAATATGATGGTCTCAGCTACGGAATAAAAAAACAGTAGTCTGTTCCGAACTGAGTAGACATAATTTCTACATTTAGTGTTCTCCTGGTATTAAACCGAAATATTTGATTGTAGGCGATGTCTTACGTAGAGATAAAGCCTGCTGCAAAAGTGATGAAGACTCAGTATGTTCTCTTCTAATACAAAGCAGACGCCCATTCTCATGCAGACGCTTTGTTCTTGTCTCGCTAGCAACCAAATCGCTTGCTCCACAACTATGATTGCTTATTAGCGTTTTCATCAAAAAACAAATCAAAATAAATTGATTTTATGAATTCTCTATCGGAGTCTATATGGTCAGCGCGATTTGCATGCTCTAATGTTTCAATTGCCAGAGTGTGCGCGGCATCAGCAAACATCTCAGGCCAACCCGTACTCAGCATAGATAGCCCTTTGAGCACTCTTATCTGAATCTCTCTCATACTGGCACCATCGCGTGCGACAGGTGAGAAAAAGTCTTCCAGGAGATCGTTGTTCTGAAGTGGCGCAACGTGTACTGAAGGATAGGTCACTTCAATTTCATGAGACTTATTCTGCGCGTAAGCAGAAAGTATACGAACACCTCTGCCAATGACATCGATTGCGGTTCCAGGATCGTTCACTGCGGGTGAAAGGGCTCTGCAGGCTATTTCGGCCATGACGCTAAGACAAAATCGGGGATCCTGAGCAAATGAACGCACATCCGAGACAATGATCGTCTCAAGTAAATCGGCGCAGATTGATGACTCCTGGCCCTGACTCAGGTACAAAGCTGGCATGGACGGATGAATGAAACTGCCTGGTTGCGCCACAAGGTATACATGACGATGATCATTGGCCAGCAGCTTGCTGAGTTTCTCCATATCAATATATTCAACATAGCCAATCTTCTTCGGATAAACTGCAACCGTTCCTTTCGGCTGTTCATAGCTCTCAAGCCATGGATATCCGCCGAGACAGGGATTTCTGGCTCTCGCAATAAATGTTTCGATGGCCGCCTGTTCTACTTTTGCTGTTGTCTCACCGACCCTCCCCAGAGAGGTCAAATGCTGTATCCAACGAAGCAATGTGATGAGGATGAGGGCAATGACAACGAGTGTGACAATGAATAAAATGACTCTTCCCCTTTCTCCGTAGGCTCCCATATTGAGGGCAATAATTCCTACCAGACTGAAGAGAAAGGAACCAATGAAGGTGGCCAGTACATTTTGTGTGGTTACGTCTTCCACAACTAAACGCGTTGCTCTGGGAGTAACATTAGTAGTGGCTGAACCGTAGGCTGTGACCATGATACTCAGCGAAAATGTGGTCACTGCCAGCATACTCGATGCCAGTATGTTCAGAATGTTATCAACTGCTTCCGCACCAACCTTCACTGAAACCGACTCAGGAATCATTGATTTAAAAAGAATAGATAAAAGAGCCGTTATTATCGCGACAATTGCGAATAACGTAGCTCTGAACCAGAGTTTCTTAAATGTTTGCTTCAGAATCCATTGCCAGCGTGAAATCATTCTGCATTCCCTCGTATTGCGGTCGGGATAAATAATTGCCGCCCCCTAGGACGGCATTTTGCTATCAACGAACCAGGTGCAGGAAGTGCAGGTGTTTTTCGTACTGGTCCAGTATGTCATTAATCAACTGTTCCTGATTCCAGCCCATCACATCATAATTTTGACCGCCTTCTTTGAGATAAACCTCAGCGCGATAATATCGATGTTGGTCAGTCTGCTGCTCATCATTATCCATTGCGGCGAGCGCGAAGGTGGGTGAGCTATACCCGCGAAGCCTCACTTCATATATAAAATTCAGCTCGTTGCCCAAATCCACTTCAAGACGAATACGATCGTCGGCTGCGTCACTAATGTGGCTTATCGTCCCCTGCTTGTTCAGTTCTTCCTGAACCAGCGTCATGGCAGGCTGGATAATGTCGTCCATAAAACGTTTCACAAGAGATCGTTTCGGCAGATACGCGATATTGCGCAACCTTCTCTGCCAGGGAATTGGGTTACGTGCAGCCGTAGGAGCAATAGTCGCCATGCTCAGGCTTTCACGCTTAGTCAAATCTCGACGCAGGGCTTTTAACAGCCCGTATATGGATATCAGCAAGATCACGGAGAAGGGTAATGCACTTGCTATTGTCACCGTTTGCAGCGCGCTCAGCCCTCCCGCAAGGAGAAGCGCAATTGCAACAACTCCCATGAGCGATGCCCAGAAGATTCGCTGCCAGACGGGTGTGTTTGCCACCCCACCTGATGCCAGAGTATCTACAACCATTGCCCCCGAGTCAGCAGATGTGACAAAGAAGACGATGACCATAGCCATTGCAATAAATGACAGCACGGAGGAGAACGGGAAATGCTCCAGGAAATTGAACAAGGCCAGCGAGACATCCTGTTGGACGGTATTGGCGAGATCGGTCGCCCCCTGGTTCATAATGAGATAGATTGCGCTGTTACCAAACACCGTCATCCACATGAGCGTAAAGCCGGCCGGAACAAACAGCACACCGGTGACAAATTCGCGAATGGTTCGGCCGCGTGAGACCCGTGCGATAAACATCCCCACAAATGGCGACCATGAAAGCCACCATCCCCAGTACAGTAATGTCCAGCCCCCCAGCCAGTTGCTCGACTTAGGTTCATATGCGTAAAGATTGAACGTTTTACTCACCAGTTCCGAAAGATAACCGCCGGTATTTTCCACAAATGACTTCAGCAGAAGCACAGTTGGCCCCAGACACAGGACCAGCGCCAGGAGCAACAACGCGAGGCCCAAATTGAGCTCAGACAGGATACGTATTCCCTTGTCTAGGCCGGTCACCACAGAAATCGTCGCTAACCCCGTGATGGCCACGATCAGAATGACCTGCACCGTTTCATTAATGGGCACCCCGAATAGGTGGTTCAAACCGGCATTCACCTGCAAAACACCGTAACCCAGCGATGTTGCAACGCCAAAGACCGTACCTATAACGGCAAAAATATCAACCGCATGGCCTATAGGTCCGTATATGCGATCGCCAATAATGGGATAGAGTGCAGAACGCAGCGTTAAAGGTAGACCGTGGCGGTAACTGAAAAAGGCCAGAATCAGCGCTACAATGGCATATATTGCCCAGGCATGCAGACCCCAGTGGAAGAAGGTCAGCCGCATTGCTTCCTTCGCTGCCGCAACAGTCTCTGGGGCGCCAACGGGAGGTGAGAGATAATGCATCACCGGTTCAGCAACGCCAAAGAACATCAGGCCGATCCCCATCCCTGCCGAAAAAAGCATCGCAAACCAGGAGTGATAGCTGAAATCAGGTTGCGCATGGTCCGGACCCAGCTTGATATCACCGTAGCGTGAGAGTCCCAGAAACGTGACACTCAATAAAATCAGGGCCACAGCAAGGATGTAGAACCAGCTTGCATTCGTGAAGATTTGTTGCTGAAGTAGTTTGAAATTTTTGTCAGCAACATCCGGGAATGCAGCGGCAAAAGCGACAAGAAGAAAAATTAACAAAGCAGATGTAAAGAATACAGCTTTGTTAATCTGGCTGTGAGACTTCTTTGGGATTGTTTCATTTTCACTCATAATCATTTATTCCATTGATTTAAATCCGTATTGGATAATGCTTACCACCTCTTACAGAGTAGCAAAATTCAACTGACTATGCGGCGTGAATCGAGCACATGGTGTGATGAGTGCCGATACAAATCATCCTATAATCGAAGGAGTTCTTTGTTAATCAGCCTGCCACTTCTTGGGTATTTAATTTGCATATTCTGTACCAGAGCTGGGATATACGTTAAGTGAAGTATATTAGACACGAATTACCAGCTTCTGCTTTTGGCACATAGCTGCCATTGAAATGGTTGCGCACCGTCATGGGGTGTCGGGGGTCGGAGGTTCAAATCCTCTCGTGCCGACCAAAAATCCTCTAAGAACCAGCCTGTTACGGCTGGTTTTTTTATGCCTGTTTTCTGTACGGGGAAACTCCGGGGAATTATTGGGGTGAAACTATCGACAGATCACCAGCCAACTACGATCTATCGGATTGTAATATCCTCTTGAGTAGCAAGCACGATAATTGCCAGGAACCTTTTCCCTATACAGTTGTCTGACAATAGAATTCATCTGACATTAAGAAGCCCTATGATTACTAGTCTCTCATTGGTATTTGCCGTGATTACCACTCTGTGCATCATGTTGTTCGCTGCGGTAAAAGTAGGGGTTGGTTTGTCTAACAATCCAGACAGAAATGATAATTAACCTAAACCACGTAACCCCACTTCATACTTCACTTAACAGTGATGTGCTCACATCACCGGGCAATCGTCGAACTCTCCATTCCTGGCATCATTAATGATGTACGTGATCACCCCGAATATAGCGGGTGCAGAACTGTAACCGCCATCATCTACTGGCAGCGCCTCCCTTCCCCCGTTCTCCAGATTAACAAGGTGGGGTTGAGGATGGGTCCGATATCGCTTGATCCTGAACTCCCCGTCTATTGCGCATATCAGCAACGAGCCATCACAAGCAGTAAGTGACGCATCCACAACCAGCAGCGCCCCCTGGATTATCCCTTCCCTGAAATGTGAACGCGATGCCCGCATGAAATAAGTCGCTGCGGGTTGGCTGATTAGCTGCTGATCGAGGGAGATTCGTGTTTCAACATAATCTGCCGCAGGTGAAGGAAAGCCCATGTTTACGCCCTCTCTTGAATACCGGATAAAAACACAGTATAAATACTGTATATACATCCAGTAAAGAGGAAATGAGCAATGTTCGTGGAACTCGTTTATGACAAAAGGAATTTTGATGGGCTGCCTGGTGCAAAAGATATCATTCTGGGCGAATTGACCAAGAGAGTGCACCGGATTTTCCCGGATGCTGATGTTCGGGTTAAACCGATGATGACACTGCCGGCGATCAACACTGACGCCAGCAAGCATGAGAAGGAACAGATAAGCCGTACTGTTCAGGAAATGTTTGAAGAGGCTGATATGTGGCTGGT